>JBLRXF010000014.1:0-18838 GCA_047920875.1 Haliea sp.
GCTGCAGGTGTTCCCATTCCATCCGGTCCAGTGAAGGGGGCTGCAAGGGTTGCTCCAGCGCCGGCCGCTGGCCGTTGAACGCCAGCAGAATTTCGGCAACGGTGGCGGGCTTGCACAGGTACTGCGTCGCTCCCAACTTGATCGCTTCGACCGCGGTGGCGATGCTGGAATAGCCTGTGAGCACGACCAGCGCTGCGTCGGGGGCGAGCGCGCGCAGCGCGGGCAGGGCAGCCAGGCCGGACTGGCCGGGCATGTTCAGGTCCAGCAGGATGTGGCTGGGTGCGAAATCTGTGCAACAGGCCAGGGCCTCCTCGGCACTGCCGCAGCAGCGGCAGGCGAAGCCTTCGCGGTCGAGGCCGCGGGCCAGTATGCGGCTGAAGGTGGCGTCATCATCCACCAGCAGCATCCGCCTGGAATCAGACATCACGCGCACCTCCGGGTAATCCTGCCGGCAGATGCAGGGTGGCAATGCAGCCGCCGTCCTCTGCGTTGGCCAGGGTAATGTGACCGCCGTGGCGTTCGGCGGTGGCGCGCGCAAGTACCAGGCCAATCCCCAGCCCGCCCTGGCCTGTTGCGCTCTGCGGAGGCGCGGTATGCCCTGCGGCCGGGATCGGCGCAGGGCCTGAGTCCATGCGCGCCAGCAGGTCCGCTGGCGCGCCCGGCCCGTGGTCACGCACCGCAATCCGGGTTTGCTGCAGGTCCCAGTCCAGGCTTACCTCAACGCTCTCGGAGCCGGTGTCGGCGGCATTGTTGAGCAGGTTTTCCAGCGCCTGGGGCAGGGTCTGGTCGAAGGCAATCGTGGGCATGGCGCCGCTGCCGCTGCTGGCAAACCTGCAGGATACCCGCGGGCGACGTGCCGACCAGCGCTCGACGCAGCCGCGGACAAAGCGATCGGCGGGTCGCTGCTGGCGTTCACCGGCGGCGGACAGCTCCGCGGTATGGCTCAGTTCCGCCAGGGTGCCGCGGCACTGCAGCAACTGCTGGCGCAGCAGCTCAATATCATCGCGTGCCTCCTGACGCAGCCCCGGCTCCCGCTGCAGTTCGTCGACCAGCAGGGTCATGGTAGCCAGCGGTGTCCCCAGTTCATGGGCGGTACCGGCGGCGAGGCTGGCGACGGCCAGGATCTGGTCGTGGCGCAGGCGATCCTCCCGTCGGCGCATGGCCTCGGCCTCCTGGTCGCGCAACACCGCTGCCATCCGTACCACGAAGTAGGTGATGAGGCCCGCGCTGAACAGGAAGTTGAACCACATGCCGAGGCTGTGCACGCTGCCCTGGGCGTGTCCCATGGCAGCGTGGGGTGAAAACAGCGGGAAGGGAACACGGTAATACAGCAGCAGGCTGTAAGCCCCCACCGAGGTGGCTGCCACCAGCCAGGTATAGCGCCAGGGCAGGACTGCAGCTGCCACCACCAGCGGTACCACGTAGTAGGAAATAAACGGATTGTCGGCGCCGCCGCTGTAGTACATGAGCGCGCTCCACCCGAGCACGTCCACCAGCAACTGGGCAAAAAACTGGCGATTGTCGACCTCGGTGGCCCGGGTGCTCCACCACAGGCTGGCCACGGTGATCATGGCCAGCACTACCAGGCTCACGGCCATCCCCAGGAGACTCTGGGTGGTGCGACTGACCAGCACAACGTAAGCGAGCACCGCGGCCTGGCCGAGCAGGGCAATGGCGCGAATGGCCAGCAGGCTGCGCAAGTTGGCCAGCGAGGCGCTGTAGGCGGAATCCGAACGGGCTGCTGTTGTCATCGCGGCACGATTCTAACGTATGATAAACGCCGTGCGCCGAGCGCCTTGTTGCAATCGCACCCGATGTCACCACCGGATCCGTTCATGACCGAGCTGGACAAGCTGTTCTACCTCTGCGGAATCTCTGCCGATTACCTGGACTACGGTGGCCAGCGGCGGGAGGTGCCCATGATACAGCGACAGCGGGCTTTGCGCCTGATGGGAATTGATCCCGAGGACCCGGCTGCGCTGGCGGCAGCGGTACAGCGTCTGGACACCGACCCGTGGCGGCACTGGCTGTCCCACTGCAGCGTGGTGGCTGCCGCAGCGCCGGTGATCCCCCTGCGGATTCATCCCGAGCACATGGCCTGCGCCTTCAGCTGGGAACTGACCCTGGAAGATGGAGCGGTGCTGACAGGGGAATGCTGCCCGGAAACCCTGCCGGAGCTTGGCGACTATCACGCCGATGGCGTCCGTTACAGCGCCCGTCAGCTGCCCCTGCCGGCCCTGGCGCCCGGCTATCACGCCCTGCGGGTGACTGACGGCATGCAGTTTGCCAATTCCCGGGTAATGGCCTGTCCCAGCCATTTCTATGCCCCGGAGGCCGCTGCCAGGGAGCGGCTGTGGGGGCTTACCTGCCAGCTCTACACCCTGCGTTCCGCGCGCAATTGGGGGATAGGTGACTTCAGCGACCTGCTGGAGCTGCTACCGCTGGCGGCGGCGGCCGGGGCCGACCTGATCGGCCTGAATCCGCTGCATGCCCCCTGCAGTGATGGCGACGCCATTGCCAGCCCCTACAGTCCTTCCGATCGCCGCTTCCTGAATCCGCAGTACATTGATCCCGAGCGCGAGCCCGAGTGGCAGGCAGTGGCCCCTGAGCTTGCCACCGCCGCCTGGCAGGAACGCCGGGCCATGCTGCAGTCTGCGCCACTGGTCGACTACGCAGGGGTGAACCGGCTCAAGTACGAGGCGCTGGAAGCCATGTTCAGCGTCTTCCGCCGCGAGCAGCGCAGAGCCGGCACCGACCGCGGTCGCGCTTTTCGCCGGTTTGTGGCCGCGGGTGGCAGTGCCCTGGAAGGGTTTGCCCGCTACGAGGTGCGGCAAAACGCCTGGGCCCGCAGCCACCGGTCGGAGCCCCAGTTTCATGCCTGGCTGCAGTGGTTGGCCAGCTGCCAGTTGCAGCATTGTCAGCAGCGGGCGCTGTCCTGCGGCATGCGCATCGGCCTGATGCGTGATCTGGCCGTGGGTGCGGTCGGTCGCGGCTGCGAGGCGGAGCAGGCCAAGGGGCTGTATCTAGCCGAGGCCAGTATCGGAGCACCCCCGGACCCCTTTGCGCCCCACGGCCAGGACTGGGGCCTGCCGGTACCGCATCCGCTGCGGCTGCGGGAGAGCGGGTTCCGTTTTTTCATTGATCTGTTGCAGCAGAACATGGGCGCCTGCGGCGCGCTGCGGGTGGACCATGTCATGGCGCTCATGCGCCTGTGGTGGTGCCTGCACGATGAGGACGACAATGCCGGCCTCTATGTGTTCTATCCGCGGGACGAGCTGCTGGCGCTGCTGCGCCTGGAGAGCTGGCGCCACCGCTGCGTCGTGGTTGGCGAGGACCTGGGCGTGGTGCCCGAGGATTTTCGGCAGGCCATGCGCGACAGCGCCCTGCTGGGCAATCGCCTGTTCTACTTTGAACAGCATCACGACGGTCGGTTTCGCGCCCCCTCCGAGCTGCCGGAGGACGTGCTGTTGATGGTCACCAATCACGATGTACCTACCCTCGCCGACTGGTGGCAGGGCAGCGACCTGCAGCGCCGTCGGCAGCTGGGCCTGATTCCCGACGATGAGGCATTGGCGCAGCAGCAGCGACAGCGTGAAGTGGATCGCGACCAGTTGCTGGACTGGCTGGAGGCCAATGACCTTCTGCCGGCGACTGTGGGTGCAAACCTGGACATGGCGCTCTGCAGCGCGGTGCATCAGGGCTGCGCCCGCGGGGCCTCGCGACTGCTGCTGTTGCAGCTGGAAGACCTGCAGCTGCTGGCGGAGCCGGTGAATATCCCCGGCACCTGGCGCGAGTATCCCAACTGGCGGCGCAAGCAGGCGGAGCCTGCGCCCGAGATTTTTGCCAGGCCAGAGGTGCAGGCGCTGCTGGCAGCTGTGGACCGGGAGCGGCGGTCATGAAAGCTGCTGACAAATCTGCGCCACCGCTTCTGCTCACGGACAAGGATTTCTACTACTTCAGTGAGGGCACCGAAGAGTTCGCCTATCGGCTTCTGGGTGCACACCCGCGCACTGTGGCCGGGATCGACGGTGTCCTGTTCGCGGTCTGGGCTCCTTCCGCGCTGCGCGTGGCGGTGGTCGGCGACTTCAATGGCTGGGATGGATGCGAGCATGGCATGTACCGGCATCCGGCTGCGGGGGTCTGGGAGATCTTTATCCCCGGGGTGGCCGACCAGGCGCTCTACAAGTATCAGGTGACCGCGGCGGACGGTACCCTGCTGCCGCTGAAGGCGGACCCCTTTGCCCAGTCCATGCAGCATCCGCCGGAAACCGCAAGCAGGGTGCTGTTGGGGGAGAGTGAGCATGTCTGGGGGGATCAGGCCTGGATGGCGTCCCGCGCGGCCCAGCAGCAGCGGCCGGTCAGCATCTATGAGGTGCACGCAGGCTCCTGGCGGCGTCGCGAGCACGAGGGCAACCGGTATCTCAGCTATCTGGAGCTGGCGGATGAGCTGATTCCCTATGTGCTGGAACTGGGTTTTACCCATATCCAGCTGCTGCCGATCAGCGAGTATCCCTTCGATGGCTCCTGGGGCTATCAGCCGGTGGGCCTGTATGCCCCCTCCATCCGCTTCGGTACCCCCAACGAATTCCGCTGGTTTGTCGACCGCTGTCACCAGCACGGTCTGGGTGTACTGCTTGACTGGGTGCCCGGCCACTTCCCCACCGATCCCCACGGGCTGGGACGCTTTGATGGCACCGCGCTGTACGAACACGATGATCCCCGCAAGGGCTTCCACCCGGACTGGAATACCCTGATCTACAATTATGGTCGGTGCGAGGTTGTCAGTTTCCTGCTCAGCAATGCCAACTACTGGCTGCAGGAATACCACCTCGATGGTCTTCGGGTCGATGCGGTGGCCTCTATGCTGTATCTGGATTACAGCCGCAAGTCGGGAGAATGGTTGCCGAACAGGCACGGCGGGCGGGAGAATCTGGAGGCCATTCGCCTCCTGCAACTGGTCAATGAGCGAGTCCATGCGCGTCATCCCGGCGTGATGATGGTGGCGGAGGAGTCCACGGCCTGGCCGGGCGTCTCCCGGCCGGTACACGACGGCGGTCTCGGCTTTGGTTTCAAGTGGAACATGGGCTGGATGAACGACAGCCTGCGCTATATGGCCCGGGATCCGGTTCACCGGCGCTATCATCACGACGAGCTCACCTTCAGCATGGTGTACGCCTGGGATGAAAACTTTGTGCTGTGCCTGAGCCATGACGAAGTGGTGCACGGCAAGGGCGCCCTGTTGGGCAAGATGCCGGGAGATGAGTGGCAGCAGTTTGCCAATCTGCGCGCCTACCTCGGGTTCATGTGGGGCCATCCGGGCAAGAAACTCTTGTTCATGGGCAGCGAGTTCGCCCAGCGCCGGGAGTGGAACCACGACCGCGGTCTGGATTGGGAATTGCTCGAGCAGGCGCCGCATCGCGGCATGCAGCGCTTGGTGGCAGATCTCAACGCGCTGTATCGCAGCCTGCCCGCACTCCATGAAAAAGACTGCGAGCCAGGTGGATTCCAGTGGCTGCAGGCGGATCGCAAGTCGCTGTCGGTGTACGCCTGGTTGCGCTGGGGGCAGGATCATCACCAGCGAGTGCTGGTGGTGTCTAACCTGACTCCGCAGGTTCATCGCCGCTACCGGATCGGCGTGCCGGAACCGGGCTGGTATCGGGAGTGCATCAATACCGACGCGCACGAGTACGGCGGCAGCGGCCAGGGCAACCTGGGTGGGGTTGAGACGGTGGCCGCCGCCTGCGATGGTCATCCCTGGACTCTGATCCTGACCCTGCCACCCCTTGCCACGATGATGCTGTTGCTGGACCACACGGAGTCCGTCCAATGAAAATACTGGCAGGCGAGCCGCGTCCCTTCGGTGCGACCTACGACGGCCAGGGCACCAATTTTGCGCTGTTCAGCGCCCATGCCACCGCCGTGGAGCTGTGCCTCTATGATCCGGCCGGGGAGCACGAGCTGGCGCGCCTGACCCTGCCGGAGCGGACCCAGGATATCTGGCACGGCTATGTACCGGGGGTGCGCCCCGGGACCTGCTATGGCTATCGTGTGCACGGCCCTTTCGAGCCCCATGCCGGCCACCGCTTCAATCCCCACAAACTGTTGCTGGACCCCTATGCGCCGCGGCTGGCGGGCCGCTTCAGCTGGCACGATGCGCACTTTGCCTACCCGCGCAACGACGGCGCCCAGGACCTCGCCTTCGATAGCCGCGACAACGCGGCCTGGGTGCCCAAGGCGGTCGTCTGCGAACGCAGCGACTGGTGCAACAATGCCCGCAGCTTGCTCGTCCCCTGGCGCAAGACAGTGCTCTACGAGACCCATGTGCGGGGCTTTACCCTGCGCCATCCAGAGGTGCCGGAATCTCTGCGCGGCACCTTTGCGGGCCTGTCCCAGCCCGCGGTCATCCGCTACCTGAAGGCCCTGGGCATAACTTCGGTTGAACTGCTGCCAGTGCATGCCTTCATCGACGAATACCACCTGTTTGAAAAGGGTCTGAGCAACTACTGGGGCTACAACAGCCTGTCATTCTTTGCCCCGCACCCGGCCTACATGAGCGGCGGTGACAGCGACGAATTCCGGCAAATGGTGGATCGCTTTCATCAAGCCGGGCTGGAAGTCATTCTGGATGTGGTGTTCAACCACAGCTGTGAAGGCAATCACCTGGGGCCGACTCTCAGTTTCCGCGGCATCGATAATCTGTCCTACTACCAGCTCCTGCCCAGCGATCGCCGTCTCTACGTCAACGATACCGGCTGCGGCAACACGCTCAACATCCGCCACCCGCGGGTGATGCAGCTGGTCACCGACAGTCTCCGCTATTGGGCCGGTAACATGGGCGTCGACGGCTTCCGCTTTGATCTGGCCACGGTGCTCGGACGCACTGAGCACGGCTTTGACAGCGCAGCGACCTTCTTCCAGGTTGTCTCTCAGGACCCGCTGCTGTCGTCCTGCAAGCTCATTGCCGAGCCCTGGGATGTAGGACCCGGTGGCTACCAGCTGGGGCGCTTTCCGGCAGGCTGGAGTGAGTGGAACGACCGTTATCGGGATACGGTGCGCCGCTACTGGCGCGGTGACAGCGGCCAGCTGCCGGAACTGGCCCGGCGCCTGCACGGCTCCGGCGATATCTTCGAGCACGTCGGCCGGCGGCCGCGGGCCAGCATCAACTTCATTACCAGCCATGATGGCTTTACCCTGCGCGATTTGGTCAGCTACAGTCGCCGTCACAATGAAGCCAATGGCGAAGACAACAACGACGGTCATCGCGAGAACTACAGCAATAACCAGGGCATCGAAGGTCCCAGCCACGATCCGGCTATTCAGGCCTTGCGGCGCCGCTTGCAGCGCAACTTCCTCGCCACCCTGGCAGTGTCCCAGGGGGTGCCCATGCTGCTGGCGGGTGATGAGCGCGGCCGCAGTCAGCAGGGCAACAATAACGCCTATTGTCAGGATAGCGAACTCAACTGGGTGAATTGGGGGGATGACGACCAGTCCGCCGTGGAGCTGGTGAATTTTACCCGCCAGCTTTTGGACTTGCGCCAGCAGTTCCCGGTTTTGCAGGCTTTTGAGTACCGGCACCGGCCCAATGACCCCGGCGATGACGGTATTCAGTGGTTGAACGCCGAAGGCCGCCTGATGCGGGATGAGCACTGGCATGAGCATCGCAACCAGCTGCTGGGTTACCTGCTGACGGAGAAGCCCGCGCCAGATACTGGCGAGTCCCGCTGCCTGCTGGTGATTTTCAATGCCGCTCGCGAGGAGCACAGTTTTACCCTGCCGGCGATTGCCACGCCGGGATGGCGACTGGTGGTGGATACTGCCGACCCTGCGCTGCCCGGCGGAGTGGAAGGGCCATGCCTGTTGGCGCCATTCACCGTGCAGCTGGCGCCTTGCTCGCTACAGATCCTCACCAATTGCACAATCGACGCAGTCCCTGCGATGGCATCGCCCTCGCCATGACCTGTACGGAGCGACACCGCCCATGAACCAGAATCTGGCCCGTGCCCTCAAGGCCACCACCCTGGAAGAAGACCTGCAGCGCCACTACAGCCTCACTTTGGGGCGCGAGGATACCGGCGCCAACACCGACTTCCACCTCTACCAGGCGCTGGCGCTGACTGTGCGTGACCGCCTGGTGGCCCGCTGGCAGGATACCCGCGAGCGCTATCGCGAGCCGGGGTGCAAGACAATCAACTATCTGTCCCTGGAATTCTTGATGGGCAGAACTCTGGGCAACGCGCTGCTCAATCTTGATCTGGAGGAGCCGGTGCGGGCGGCGCTGCAGTCCTGGGCCCGCAAGCTCGAGCAGCTTGAAGACCAGGAGCTGGATGCCGGCCTCGGCAATGGCGGCCTTGGGCGCCTCGCTGCCTGTTTTCTGGATAGCTGCGCGACTCTGGAGCTGCCGGTTACCGGCTATGGCATACGCTATCAATACGGCATGTTCCACCAGCGCATTGAAAACGGGTACCAGGTGGAGTATCCCGACCGCTGGCTGCGTCACGGCAACCCTTGGGAGATCGAGTGCCCGGAGGCAACCCGGCGCATCCGCTTTTTTGGCCGCAGTGAGCACTACCGTGACTCGGATGATGCCCAGCGGATACGCTGGGTGGATTCCCGCGACGTGTTGGCGGTGCCCTACGATATCCCCGTTCCCGGCTACCGCAACGGCACGGTGAACACCCTGCGTCTGTGGAAGGCGGAGGCGACGGATGAATTCAATTTCAATGAATTCAATGCCGGCAGCTACACCGATGCGGTGGCCGCCAAGAACGAGGCGGAACAGATCACCATGGTTCTGTACCCGAACGATGCCAGTGAACAGGGCAAGGTTCTGCGCCTGCGACAGCAGTATTTCCTGGCATCTGCCAGTTTGCAGGATGTGCTGGCGCGCTGGGTGGCCGCACACGGTGAAGACTTCAGCGGCTTCGCCAAGGGCAATGGCTTCCAGCTCAACGATACCCATCCCACCATTGCCATTGCCGAGCTGATGCGGCTGCTGCTGGACGAGCATTGCGTGGACTGGAACGAGGCCTGGGTCATTACCACTGCCACCATGGCCTACACCAATCACACCCTGCTGCCGGAGGCGCTGGAGAAATGGTCGGTGAGTCTGTTCGGAGAGCTGTTTCCGCGCTTGCTGGAGATCATCTACGAGATCAACGCCCGCTTTCTGTCCCGGGTCGCCGACCACTGGCCGGGTGACACGGAACGCCAGGCACGCATGTCGCTGGTGGAGGAGGGGCCGGAGCCGATGCTGCGCATGGCCTACCTCGGCATCGTCGGCAGCCATTCGGTCAACGGCGTGGCAGCGCTGCATACACGGCTGCTGACGGAGGGCCTGTTCCGCGATTTCCACGAACTGATGCCGCAGAAGTTCAACAACAAGACCAATGGCGTCACTCCCAGGCGCTGGCTGGCGCAGTGCAATCCGGGCCTGGCGGAGCTGCTCAATGAAACGCTGGGCACGGGCTGGGTGACGGACCTTGACCGCTTGCAGGGCCTGGCGCCTCTGGCCGGGGACAGCAACTTTGCCCAGCGCTTCATGGCTGTCAGGCGCGACAACAAGGCAGACCTGGCGCGTCTGGTGCAGGAGCGCTGCAAGGTCACTTTTGCCCCCGATATGCTGTTCGATGTTCAGGTCAAGCGCATCCATGAATACAAGCGGCAGCTGCTCAATATCCTCCATGTGATCCACCTCTACGCGCGCGTGATCAACGGCGACACCGCCAATATCCAGCCGCGCTGCGTGCTGTTTGGCGGCAAGGCGGCGCCGGGCTACGCGATGGCCAAGCTGATCATCAAGCTGATCAACAATGTGGCCGTGGTGGTGAACCGCGACCCGCGCCTGCATGACTGGCTGCGGGTGGCCTTTCTGCCCGACTACCGGGTAACAGCGATGGAAGTGATCTGCGCGGGCACCGACCTGTCGGAGCAGATCTCCACGGCGGGCAAGGAGGCATCCGGTACCGGCAACATGAAGTTCATGATGAACGGGGCGATTACGATCGGCACCCTGGACGGTGCCAATATCGAGATCCGCGAGGCGGTGGGGGAAGACAATTTCTTCCTGTTTGGCCTGACTGCGGAAGAGGTGGAAGCCCGGCGCCAGCACTATGATCCGGGCGCGCTGATCGCCGCCGATGAAGACCTCGCCAGAGTCATGCAGCTGGTCGACAGCGGCCATTTCAATCTGCTGGAATTTGGCATCTTCGACCCTGTCGTGGCCGCTGTTCGCAGCGGCAGCGACCCGTGGATGACTGCGGCAGACTTCCGCAGCTACGTTGACGCGCAGCAGCGCGTGGATGACTGCTATCGCAATCCCGCTCTGTGGGCGCGCAAGAGCATCCTCAATACTGCCAGCAGCGGGCGCTTTTCCAGCGATCGCACTATCAGCGAATATGCCGATGAGATATGGTTTGCGGACCGTCCCGTTTGGTGAGCAGGTACCGGGCGCACGAGTTATTGGTCAAGGAGAGGGCTCATGGAAGATCAGAATCCCCGCTATGTCAGCCGCCTTACCCGGGATACCATGGCGCTGGTATTAGCCGGAGGGCGCGGTTCGCGGCTGTATGAATTGACCAACTGGCGCGCCAAGCCGGCACTCTATTTTGGTGGCAAGTACCGCATCATCGACTTCCCGCTGTCGAACTGCGTCAATTCCGGGATTCGCCGCATCGGCGTGCTGACCCAGTACAAGGCCCACTCCCTGGTGCGGCACCTGGTACGAGGCTGGACGCACTTCAAGAAAGAGCTGGGTGAGTACGTTGAAATCCTGCCCGCTTCCCAGCGCTACTCCGAGGACTGGTACCAGGGCACGGCGGATGCCATCTACCAGAACCTGGATATCATCCGTGCGGAAATGCCCAAGTATGTGATGATCCTGTCTGGGGATCATGTCTACAAGATGGACTACGGGCCGATGCTGGTGGCGCACGTCGAGTCCGGCGCGGAAATGACCGTGTGCTGCCTCGAGGTGCCGGTAGCGGAAGCCGCCAGTGCCTTCGGCGTCATGCAAGTGGATTCTAACAACCGGGTCACCGCCTTCCAGGAAAAACCGGCCCACCCGGCGGAAATCCCCGGCAAGCCGGGACTCACCCTGGCCTCCATGGGCAATTACATCTTCAACACCGATTTCCTGTTCGACCGCCTCATCAGGGATGCCGCAAACCTGCAGTCCTCACACGATTTCGGCAACGACATCATCCCTGCGCTGCTGCAGAGCTTTCATCTGCACGCCTACCCCTTTCGTGACCCGGAGACCGGTGGCAAGGCCTACTGGCGCGATGTCGGCACCCTGGATTCCTTCTGGATGGCCAACATGGAGCTGATCGGCACCTCGCCGTCGCTGAACCTGTACGAAAAGGACTGGCCTCTGTGGACCTATCAGGAGCAGTTGCCCCCGGCCAAATTCGTGTTCAACCGGGATGATCGCCGCGGCAGCGCGGTGGACTCCATGGTCTCCGGCGGCTGCATTGTCTCCGGCAGCCTGGTGAGCAACTCGGTGCTGTTCTCCAATGTCCGGGTCAACTCCTACTCAACCATCGACAAGTCGGTGATCCTGCCCCAGGCTGAAGTAGGGCGCAATGTCAGGATGCGCAATGCCATCGTTGATCGGGGCTGCGTGATTCCCAAGGGCATGGTTATTGGGCATGATGCCGCCCAGGACCGGGCCAACGGGCTGCGGGTAACGGACAGCGGCGTGGTACTGGTGACCCGCGGCATGTTGGGCCAGCCCGAGGGCTATGCCTGATATTTTTTTGCAAGGATCACGCATGTCAGTAGTCAGGGTTGATACCCAGCCCCTTGCGGGGCAGAAGCCGGGTACATCCGGCCTGCGCAAGACCGTGGCGGAGTTTCGCCGTCCGCACTATCTGGAAAATTTCGTCCAGTCGATATTCAACGCGCTCGGCGATTGCCGCGGCAAGTCGCTGCTGTTGGGCGGGGATGGTCGCTATTACAACCGTCACGCCGCCCAGGTCATCCTGCGCATGGCTGCGGCCAATGGCTGCAGTCGGGTTCTGGTGGGGCGGGGTGCGCTGCTGTCGACACCCGCGGCGTCGTGCATCATTCGCAAGTACGCCCTTGATGGCGGTATCGTGCTGTCGGCCAGTCACAATCCCGGCGGGCCCCAGGGCGATTTTGGCATCAAGTTCAATGGCGCCAATGGCGGCCCCGCGCCGGAGTCGGTGACGGCGGCGATTTTTGCCGCCAGCCAATGCATCGATCACTACGTCACCCTGGATGCGGCGGATATTGATCTGGACCAGCCGGGAACTTTCACCCTGGGTGAAACCCGGATTGAGGTGATTGATCCTGTGGCGGACTATGCGGACCTGATGGCGTCTCTGTTCGACTTTCCGAAGATTGCCTCTCTGTTGGGTCACCGACGCTTTCACCTCTGCTTCGATGCCATGCATGCAATTACCGGGCCCTACGCCGTCGAGATTCTCGAGCGCCGCCTGGGGGCTCCCGCTGGCACCGTGATCAACGCAGTGCCGCTGGAGGACTTCGGCGGCGGCCATCCTGACCCCAACCTTGCCCACGCCGGCGAGCTGGTGGCGCGGATGAACGGCGATGAGCCGCTGGCGTTTGGCGCCGCCTCCGACGGCGATGGCGACCGCAACATGGTGCTGGGCAGCGGCGTGTTCATCAATCCCTGCGACTCGCTGGCCATACTGGCCGCCAACGCAAGCGTTATTCCGGCTTACGCCGGCGGCCTGGCGGGTATCGCCCGTTCGATGCCGACCAGCCGAGCTGTAGACCGGGTGGCCGCCGATCTGGGTATTCCCTGCTTTGAAACGCCCACCGGCTGGAAGTTCTTTGGCAATCTGATGGACAGCGGCCAGATCACACTCTGTGGCGAGGAAAGTTTCGGCACCGGCTCCAGCCATATTCGAGAGAAGGACGGGCTCTGGGCAGTGCTGTTCTGGCTGAATCTGATTGCGAGCCTGAGCAAGCCCGCCCGCACCATTCTGCGGGAACACTGGCAACGCTATGGGCGCGATTACTTCACCCGCCATGACTACGAAGCGGTGGCCGAGGACAGGGCCACCGCCCTGATGGACGCGCTGCGGGCGCGGCTGCCCGATCTTCCAGGGACGCGCTTGGCGGGCCACACCGTCGCCGCCGCCGACGATTTCGCCTACACGGATCCTGTGGATGGGAGCGTCAGCGCGGGCCAGGGCCTGCGTGTCCTGTTTGATGACGGTGCGCGCATTGTCTACCGGCTGTCTGGAACAGGTACCGCCGGTGCCACCCTGCGGGTCTATTACGACCGCTACCAGCGCGACCCGGCCATGCTGGACCTGGCGCCGCAAAAAGCGCTTGCCAGCTTGATTGCTGCCGCGGATGAGCTGGCCGGGATCTCTCAGCGGCTCGGTCGCAATCAGCCCGACGTTATCACCTGAACATGGCGGGGCCGCAACACAAGGCGCTCAAACTGTTGTTGATCGCTGCGGAAAACGGGGCCCTGCCAGGCGGCAAGGTCGGTGGCATGGGCGATGTCATCCGTGACCTGCCTCGTGCCCTGGCGGCGCTGGGGCATGAGGTCTCGGTATTGGTGCCCGGCTACCAGCACTTCTCGCGTCTGCCTGGCGCCGCGCTGGATACGGTGCTGGAGGTTGATTTTCGCAGCGGCATTGAGCGCGTTGAGCTCTGGTCGCTACCGGCTGATCCCGCACATCCGGGAGTACGCTGCCTGGTACTGGAGCATCCGCTGCTGGCGCCCTGCGGCTCTGGGCGGATCTACTGTGATGATGGCCCTGGCCGTCCCTTTGCGACCGATGCCTCCAAGTTTGCCCTGTTCTGCGCGGCGGCCGCTACGGCTCTGCGGGACGGGGTGCTGCCCTGGCCAGACCGGGTGCACCTGCACGACTGGCATACCGCCCTGGTACCGGTACTGGCCCGGTTTGAACCCGAGTTTGCCGCCCTCAATGCCCTCAATTTTGTCTACACCATCCACAATCTGGCGCTGCAGGGTATCCGCCCACTGCGCGATGATGGTTCTGCCCTTGAGTCCTGGTTTCCCCGTCTGCGCTACGACTATGCCTTCATTGGCGACCCCCGCTACCCGGATTGCTTCAATCCCATGCGCGCGGGGATACGCCTGTGCCGCAAGGTGCACGCGGTGTCGCCCACTTACGCCCGCGAAATCCAGAATCACGCGGGTGAAGGCCTGGCGGAGGATCTGCGGCAGGCGCAGCGCGAGGGGCGTCTGGAAGGCATTCTCAATGGCTGTGAGTATCCCGGTCCTGTTGCGGGACCGGTTGAGTTCAGCGCGCTGCTGGCCGTCATCCGCGCGGAGCTGAAGCGCTGGCGGCAAGGCGCCGCCGCCGACTGCGCGCTGCGGGCGGCGAACACGGTGGAGCGCTGGCGCCGGCGCAAGCGGCCGACGACCCTGGTGACCTCAGTGGGGCGTCTCACCGAGCAAAAGGTGCGCCTTCTGCGGCTGGCGGTCCTCGATGGCCGCAGCGTGCTGGAGCATATCCTGGATCGGCTTGGTCGCCGCGGCCTGTTCCTGCTGCTGGGCAGCGGGGATCCGGCGCTGGAGGATTTCTTTGCTGAAGTCAGCTCATGCACGGAGAATTTCGTGTTCCTGCGCGGCTTCTCGGAACCGCTGTCGGAGCAGCTCTACGCCGGCGGCGACCTGTTCCTGATGCCCAGCTCCTTCGAGCCCTGCGGCATCAGCCAGATGCTGGCCATGCGCGCCGGCCAGCCCTGTCTGGTGCATGCGGTGGGCGGGCTGGCTGACACGGTTCGGGACGGGGTGGACGGTTTTGCGTTCAGCGGCGCTGATGAAGCCGAGCAGGTGCAGCAGCTGCTGCGGCGTTTTGACCAGGTTCTGACATTGCGCACCATGGACCCTCTGGCGTGGGACCGTGTCTGCGCGGAGGCAGCTGCTGCCCGCTTTGGCTGGGCCGAGGTGGCGCGTGCCTATGAGTCGCGCTTGTACCATGACGGAGCCACTGACTAGGCCAGAAGCGTTCAGCTGCTGGCAGACCCCTGGGCGGAAACAGGCTGGTCAATGGCTGGCGTCGTGGCCACCGTAGCGCGGACAGTGCGGCTCGCGAACAGCCGATAGGCTGCGGGAACCACGTACAGGGATAGCAATGACCCCAGCAGCATGCCGCCGATGACCGCCAGCCCCAGCGGTACCCGGCTCTGGGAGCCGGCACCCAGGGCCATGGCAATCGGCAATGTCCCCAGCACCGTCGACAGGGTGGTCATCAGAATGGGCCGGAAGCGAGCCGCTGCCGCTTCCTCGACTGCCTCCGCTATGCTCAGGCCTGCCTCCCGGCGCTGGTTGGCAAACTCCACGATCAGGATGCCGTTCTTGGTCACCAGACCGATCAGCATGATCAGGCCGATCTGAGAGAAGATATTCAGTGTCTGACCGAAATACCACAGGCTGATCAGGCCGCCGGTAATCGCCATCGGTACCGTCAGCATGATTGCCAGCGGATCCCGGAAGCTCTCAAACTGGGCGGCGAGCACGAGGTAGATCAACAGCAGCGCCAGCACAAAAACAAACAGCAGGCTGCTGCCGGTTTCATCGAACTCGCGTGATTGTCCGGCCAGCTCGATGCTGTAACTGTCATCCAGTACGGCCGCCGCCACCTCACGCATGGCCTGGATACCAGCTCCCAGAGTCACGCCTTCGGCCAGGTTGGCCGAGAAGGTGGCGGCGGTATAGCGGTTGAAACGGTACAGCACCGGGGCCGAGCTCTGTTCGCGCACAGTGACCAGGTTTTGCAGCGGCACCATGGCACCGTCGGCCGCGCGCACCGACAGGCGTGACAGGTCGCTGGGGTCGTCGCGTCCGCTGCGCACCATCTGGCCGATGATTTCGTACTGCTGGCCGTCCTTGATGAAGTAGCCAAAGCGCTGGCCGCTGAAGGACGCCTGCACGATGTCGGCAATGTCCCGGGTGCTGACACCCAGCGCCTCCGCCCGGTCACGGTCGATATCCAGCACCAGTTCCGGCTGGTTGAACTTCAGGTTCACATCGACATAGCTGAAAGCCGGATGCTGCTGTGCCAGCTCCATGAAACGGGGGATGACTTCCCGCACTTTTTCGATATCCGTATTCTGCACGACAAACTGCACCGGCAGGCCGCGACCACCCACGTTGATGGTCTCGAACTGGCGAACGAAGGCCTGCAGGTCAGGAAAGCCCGCCAGCGCCGCTGTCAGAATAGAGGCTACCTCAGCCTGGGTATGTTCGCGCTCGGAAGCATCCTTGAGAACGACCCTGGAAAACCCCGAGTTGACGGTGGTGGAGGCGCCGAATCCCGGCGAAGTGACAGTGAGTCGCGCCTTGACATCCTCGCCGACGCTGTCCCTGACGACCTCATCGAAACGGCTCATGGCGTCGAACATGTAGTCAAAACCGGCTCCCTCAGGTCCCCGGGTCGAGACGAACAGCTGGCCCCTGTCTTCCAGTGGCGCCAGCTCCTGGGGCAAGCTGCGGTAGAGGGCGACCACCAGGCCGACGCAAAGCAGTAAAATCAGGGGTGCAAAGCTGCGATGACGGAGGAAGCCTCGCAGGGAACTGCGATAGTTGTTGGACAGGCCCTCGAAGAATGGCTCTGTGGCGCGATACAGCGCCGGATGTCGAGCCCGGTTTTTCAGGAATCGGGTACACAGCATGGGCGCCAGGGTCAGCGCCACGAAAGAGGAAATAATCACCGCTGCTGCCAGGGTCACCCCGAATTCGCGAAACAGGACGCCGGTGAGACCGCCGAGGAATATCAGCGGGGCGAATACCGCTGTCAGCGCCAGGGTTGTGGCGATCACCGCAAAGAAAATTTCGCGCACACCTTCAGCACCGGCGACCGCAGGTGTCTGACCCTGCTCGATGCGTTTATAGATGTTCTCCACCACGACGATGGCGTCGTCCACCACCAGGCCGATGGCCAAAACCATGCCCAGCAGCGTCAGCACGTTAATTGAAAACCCTGCCAGGTAAAGCACGAAGAAGGTACCGGTCAGGGCGATGGGAATGGTGACGATGGGAATGATGGTGGTTCGCCACTCGCGCAGGAAGGCGAAGATGGTGGCGCAGACCAGCAGCAGGGCGACGAACAGGGTCTGGATGACTTCCTTGATGCTGGCGCGAATGAAGGTGGTGTTGTCAAAGCCGATGACGACGTCTACGTCCGCTGGCAGGTCGCGTTCGATAATGGCCAGGCGGCGGTAGAATTCATCGGCGATGGCGATTTCGTTGGCGCCGCTCTGCGGCCGCAGTACCACGCCCACCGTAGTGACCCCGTCGCGTCGCAATACCGTGCGCTCGTTCAGGGCGCCCAATTCTGCGCGGCCGACGTCACGCAGCCGTACCACCCGGTCTCCATTGCGCTTGATGATGCGGTTTTCGAACTCCTCCGGGTCATCGCCCAAGCGGCTCAGGGTGCGGATATTGAGATCCATCGTGTCGCCTTCCAGACGACCGGTCGGCAATTCTACATTGGCGGCCTGCAGGGCCTGGCGGACATCGATAGCGGTAAGACCGTGGGCCGCCAGCGCGTCCGGGTCCAGCCAGAGGCGCATGGAGTATTCCTTGTAGCCCCAGATGTCGACCTGGCCCACCCCGGAGATGGTCTCAAAGCGGGTCTTGAACAGATCATCCGCCAGTGCGCTCAGATCCAGCAGGCTGCGCTGGTCGCTGCGCACGCTGAGGAAGATGATGGGGTCGCCATCGGCGTCAGCCTTGGTGACAGTCGGCGCTTCGGCGTCATTTGGCAGGCGGCGCAGGGCGGAACCTACCCGGTCGCGGATGTCGTTGGCGGCGGTATCCAGGTCGTCACCGAGATTGAACTCCGCGGTCACGGTACTCAGGCCCTCGCGACTGATGGAGGTCATGGTGCGGATGCCGGAAACCGTGTTCAGTTCCTCTTCCAGCGCCTCGGTGATCTGGCTTTCCACCACGCTGGCGTTGGCGCCGGGGTAGGCGGCCTGTACCGAGATGATGGGCCGCTGGGCCATGGGGAACTCGCGTACACCCAGCTCGCTCAGACCGATCAGGCCAAACACGATGATGACGATGGACATCACCACCGCCAGCACCGGTCGCTGGATACTCAGTTCATGCAGTCGCATCAGCCGAGGTCCAGGCGGCGCTGTATGTTCACCCGCTGGCCATCGCGCACTGACTGGATGCCCGAGGTAATGATCTCGGCACCGGGCTGCAGCCCCTGCAGTATTTCTACCCGGGTTTCGTCCCGGTGGCCGGTCTCCACAGTGTGGCGCACGGCAATGCCGTCCTCCACCGTGAACACGGAAACCGCGTCCAGGCTTTGCAGCACGGCAATGCTGGGTACCACCAGCGCCGCGTCGTTGCGGCTGACCAGTTCCACCCGGGCATAATTGCCGGGCAGCAGTTTGCGCTCTGGATTGTCGACGTCAGCGCGCACGGTGAGGGTCCGGGTGGCAATGTCAACGCGTGGGTCGATGGCGCGCACGACGGCGGTAAAGGGCTGTTCATGGCCGGCAACGCGCAGCGAGAGTTCGGTTTGCGGCTGGACCAGGCTCAGAAACCGTTCGGGGACACTGAAATCTACCGTCAGATTGGCAACGGTTTGCAGCGTGGTGATAAGGGTGTCTGGTTCAATCAGGTCCCCGGTGCTGATATTGCGCAGTCCGAGAGTGCCATCGAAGGGAGCGGTAATGCGGGTTTTGGCCAGGCGGACTTGCAGCCGCTCTACCTCCGCACGCAGCACTTCGCGTCGGCTGACAGCGTCATCGCGCTCGCTGGCAGTCACCGAGCCTGAGTTGAACAGGTTTTGTAGACGATCTGCCTGGGTTTTCGCCAGGGATAGCTGCTCTTGCAGCGAACGCAATTCTG
>JBLRXF010000015.1:0-18482 GCA_047920875.1 Haliea sp.
CGCAAACCACCCGGACCGCTTGTGCTTCGCACCCCGTCGGAATCAATACCCAGCGTGCCACAGCGGGCATCCCCAGCCTGCTGCCCGACCGGGCGCGCCAGGGCCCTGAAACGGAAAGCACCCTCGTCCTGCAGGGAAATCTCATAGAGCGCCCCCGCCACCACTTCCTGGCCCTGGGCGCCGATGCCGACAGCGGTAGGCAGGGAGTAACCCAGCGCGGTCAGATCCCCGGCATACCGCCGGTGGTTAAGGAAAAAGTGCTCCTGGCGCGCCGCCAGCTGCAGCAGTTCAGCGGTGGCGACCACCCGCCGCGCCTTGCGCGCCTGTTCGCCGTAGACCGGCATGACCAGGAGTAGCAGCAGGCCGAGCACCAACAGCACCAGCAGCAGCTCCAGCAGCGTAAGCCCGCGCCAGCATCGGCCGCAGCGGCTTGAACCGGCGCGGCTCACAACCGGTCGATTCCCGGCTGGCGCCAGTAAATCTTCAGCAGGCGCGGCGCGAGGGAGCGCTGCAGCGGGCCGGACAGCAATGTGTCCCCTGTGTCGACAGACGCATCCAGACCGCCCGAAGGCAGCAGAAAATACGCGCCGATGCGCAGCATCTCTGCGGGCATGCCGTCTCCCAGGACATGCGCGCGGCGATCGCCCACCAGCGGGCTGCCGTCCGCGAGCGCCATCACATAGAGTTTTCCCTCCCCCGGCGTCTGTGCACAGGGATCGGCGGATGGAGTAAAACTGCTCATGAAAACCCGCCCCGCATCGACCAGCGGCTTCCCCAGCCCCTTTTCCCCGGGCGCGGTGAGGGCAATTTTCCAGCCGTGAATCAGGCTGCCGCCACAGCTCGTATCCATGCCGCTGCACGCTGTCTGGTCATCCAGGTCAGTGAGCCGTATCGGCGGGCGTTCGGGCAGCGCAGGATCACCGCTGGTACTCAGATAGTCCTTCAGGTAGAAATGAAAGTCTGCCACGCCGGCTGCGGCGGGATCCGCACGATTGCCGCTGGAAATGAGCACACCGTCGACCATTTGCCCCTGCTCACTGCGCGTCTGCACCAGTTCCGGGGCATGGAAGAAGCGGCGGTCGTCAGCGCCGGGACCACCGAGTTCGGCGAAGAGGGAGACTGACCAGCGCTCCGCCCGATGGTTGGCGTCCCCTGCATGCCCTGGCGGCACATCGATGCGCCAGATTCTGCCACCGGTGTCACCCACATAGAGCCGATGGATATAGCCGGCGGAATCGGTGAGCGCGGCAAGATCAGCGGGGATGCTGTCGCGGAGTTCAGCGTGGGCGTAGTGGCGGTTGCTGCGGTCGGCCGTGATGCCCTGCACCGCCTTCCACACCAGCTCGCCGCTGCGGGCATCGACGATGTATACGGCATTGCCACGATCCTGATAACCGCCGCCGAAAATCAGCACGTCACGGCTGGCGCCGCCGTACTTCACCTTACCTGGTACAGGGGTGGAGTAGGTCAGACCCAACTCATCAAAGTCGCCGCCTTCCGTGCGGGCGATAACCCACTGCAAGCGCGGGGGTCGGGCCGGGTCGCTGATGTCCAGCGCGTAATAACTGTATCCGCCGCGGCGCAGACCAAAATAGACCAGCACCTCGTCACCGTCTTCCGCGCGCAGCCTGCCGTCGCCGTTCAGGTCCTTGATCAACGCAACCGGGCTGCCATCAACCCCGTGACGGAGGCGGGTTGCGGGCAGCGCTCCATCCCGGCGCAGAGCCACATTGGCCAACAGCTCCCGGGGCATGAATCCGTACAGCTCGCGGCCACTCTCACCGCCCTCGGCATCCGTGTTTTCCAGCACGCGCAGGAAGCCGTCGCCACTGCCGAACAGCACCCTGATATTCGGGTTGGCAACAGTGTAGCCGGCGCCAACAGCGCCATAGTTGATTCCCAGCGGCCGTGAATGCAGCACCTCCCCCAGCAACCATTCCCGTGCGCGGGACGAATCCTCATCATCCTCCCAGCCACGGAGCCAGCGCAGCAAGTCCAGAGCTTCCAGAGGATCCTCCGTACCCAGCCAGGGACCCAGCTCATTGGCCGTCGGGAGATCGGCATTCAGCGGCAGCAGGGCAGAGCCGGTTTCGGCCTCGGTGAACAACTGGCGGCTGCCGGGCCCGTTGAAGTCGCCCAGGGTGCCCGCCCCTGCGCGCAGCCCCGGGATGTTCTGACCGGCACCGCCGCGAGCGACTGAAGCACCATCCACCGCCGCAGCGGCCTCATCGCCTGTCAGCGCTGGCGGCAGATCGCCGGCATGGGTCCAGAACGTCGTTGCCCCGACGTCAATCTGCCCCCGCAGCGGCCCCTCCTGCAGAAGCCCTGTAGCGCCCCGGCTATCAACCACCGCCGCCAGAGCCGGCGGGTTGCCATCCGGGGCGGCCACTGCATCCGGCGCGCCGCTGGTGACCACCTTCAGCTTTTTCAGATTTCCGCGCCAGCCAATGCGCGGTCGCGCCTCGAACATACCCAAATAGACATCCCGCGACATGCCAGCCGCATCACTGCCCACCAAGGGACCAACAGCGCTCACCAGGCTGCCGCTGCGACTGACCAGCCCGAGCAGGATCTCCTGCAGATCGCGACGCAGCGCGACAGGATCCGCCATCGGCAAGGTCACGCCACCGGGCAAGGGCGCGGAGCTCAGCCTGAGCCGGCGAAAGTCCGCGCAGCTGTCCGCCTCCTGCGGGGGAGATTCCTGCAGCAGCTGCAGGTGCAGTGCCCCGGCCGCTGAGGCGTCTGCCGCCCCAGTCTCATCGCCGTCGACCAACCCGAGCTCTGCGGCCATGACCGAGGCCAGCACGCCGCGCTGCTCTCCCGGTCGACGGTACTCCGGCATCGCGTCGGTATCTCCGGGCGCCACCACGGCCAGCTGAATATCCGCGAGCTGGGGCGATGCCAGAGCCTCCATCAGTGCCGGACCAAGGGCAGCAGCCGCTCCCGCCTGCAGATCCAGGCTCAGCAGCAAATGTATCTGTGCCGGATCCGGAACATGGAGGCCAAGCTCATCCGTGTGCCCCGGCAGGGCCGACAGCAGCACCAGCGAGCACAGACCGATACCGCGAAGCAGCGATTTCACAGTAACCTTCCCAGGCATGTTGACCTCCTTGGCTATCAGGGTGACTCCAACGGCAACAGCAGGGCCACACCTTGCACGACACGGGCACTGCCGAGACCCGGCGCGTTACCGTCGATGACCACCTGGACTTCAAAATGCGCCGCCCGCCAGCCGCTGGCACTCGAGGCGCGCGCCTCCGCCAGGCGCAGTTCGGGAACCGCGGCGAACAGGGGGCCACGACGGGTGATGCTGTATTGCAGCACCGTACCCGGCGGCAGCGCGTCAGCCATGGGCACGGCGGGAAGTATGGGGCGGGTGCAGCTGGCACTCGTAGCGCAGAGACTCTCACCAGGCTCAAGGTCCAGGGGGAAGTGCTCCGGCTTCACCGCCAGCGCCTGAGCGACGCCCAGGGCCTGCTGCAATGCCTGCTCCCGGAACTGGTCGTTGCCGGCCATGCGAAACTCCAGCGCGCTGACCCGCAAGGCAGTGCCGGCAATCACCGCCAGCAACAGCAGAAACACCATCACCAATAGAAGAATGTAGCCGCCGTAGTAGGGGTTTTGTTGCCAGTGACGCGGTGGGGGCTGGAGCGAAACCTGCATCTGACTATCCCGCCACCGGCCAGACGACCGCGTTGCGCAGTTGCACGGTGGCGCTGAACACGCGCCGAAGGTAGCCGTCGCCGGCAACATCCAGCATTGTCTGCCCCAGGCGGTACTGGCGACTCTCAGCATAACCCTGCAGTGGCGTCAGGCCCCGCTGCAGCAGGTGGATGCGGGCCGCGACTGCCCACTGCAACTGTGTCGCCGTGGGGTGGCGAAGATAGTAGTCCGGCACGCCGTCACCGCTCTCGTCGATGCCGAGTTCCAGCAGCAGATACTCAACGCCCTCGACCAGGCACTGGGTCAGGATGCCAGAGGGCGCAAGCCCTGCAGCGCAGAGGGTTGGTATGGCATCACCGGGCTCGACGGAATAGCGGCGAACATAGAAAATGCGGGAATGCACACGCCAATACCAGGCGCCACTGCCCGCAAGCGCCTGCGCAGTATCCACCCTTCCCGCCTGCCACCAGTCGGCGGCACCATCGACCTCGCGCCAGCGCAGATACCAGTGGCCGCTGTCCACCGTCGATACCCCGGGCGGATACACTCCGTTGGCGAGGGTGGCTTCGCCCGCCACCCGCCGAATCGCCACCAGGTCGCTACCCTGCTTGAGTGCTGCAGCCGGCAGACAGTCGAGATCGAGGCCAGTCACGGTTCGCGGCAACCCGCCGCGATAATCCGCCTGCAGGTCGATCGCTGGCAGGGGCCCGAGGGGCCATAGTCCGGTCCTGTCGCAGGCGGGACCATGAGCCGGCCCCGGAGGCAGGGAAGCGCGCTCAAGTCCGCCAAAAAAACCCGCCAGCAGCAGCTCCCGCCGCAGCAGGTTGACCGCGTAGCGCCCGTTCTCCTGCAGCCGCGCCGTCTCGTCGTCGACCAGATACTGGCGTTTGGCCTCAAGGTACAGGGCAATCACCGCCGCCGAGAGCAGCAGCCCCAGCGCCAGCGACACCAGCAGCGAGATGAGGGAAATTCCCCCTTGTCGCCAGCTCATCCGGCCACTCCGGCATCGGCCGGGGCTGCCGGGGGCGCTCCGATCCAGCTCTCCATAACCAGTACCCGGCGCAGTTCGTCCCCGGGACCGTACCAGCCACTGCCTGCGCCGCAGCTGGATTCCGCGGAACTGCCCATGGGCTGCAGCCCCCGCCAGGCGATGGCGACCGTCACGCGCCCGGACGCTACCGCGACACAGGCTCTGGGTTCCAGCAGACCGGCAAGCGATCGCTCCTCGCCGTCAATGACGGCCACAGCGGCCGCACCCGCGAGCCGCTGCAACCACTCCTCCAGGTCGTGGGCTACCAGTTCAGTGGTGCTGCAGCCGAAAGCCTCTCCCGCGGCGACGGCCCTGCGGATACAGGCGGTTGCTGCCTGGGGCGCTGCCGTGGCGGGGGTGACGTTGTCCAGCTGATAGGCCGACAGCTGTCCGGGATTGCTGCGCATGCGCTCCAACAGATCCCGCGCCAGGCCCGTGGCGACCGAACGCTGCAGCGCCTCCAGAGCGTTTTTTTTCGCGCTGATCTGCGCCCCGACCAGCCCCAGCAGGCCGATCGCAAATACCAGCACCGCGACCAGAATTTCTATCAGGCCCAGACCGCCCTGCCGGCGTTTCATGCCAGCGCCTCACGGGGGCAGTCGCCCCAGCCCCGCACCAGCCGCGAGCGCCCGACAATGTTCATGACCAGGCTCCAGGACGCCAGCTCGGGCTGTGTGCGCGAACAGATCATCAGGGTACGGTTGCGCCCGGCGGAACCGTCGGGCAGGAAGGTGATCAGCTCATCCGTCAACAGGGAGCCGCTGCGATTGCTCAGCTGCAGCTGCGGATGCATCGGCGCGTAGGCCTGCACCAGGCTGCCGGCGTCGACCGCGGTACCGCGGCCAGGATTGCTGAACACGATCCAGCCAGCGCTGTAGCCACCGTCGCAGCTGAGGACGCCGGATTCGGCATAGCGGGAGGGACACAGGCTGACGGGCACGTTGCGCCGCACCGCCTCGCTGCGGGCGAGGTTCAGCGCCGCCAGCAGCCGCGTGGCCTCGGCCCGCATCTGGGTCCTCTGCTGCAGGCTCTGGAAGCCCGGCACCGCCACCACGGTAACAATGCCCAGCAGCGCCACCACCAGCATCAATTCCACCAGGGTCAGACCCCGGGCTGGCTTTCGTCTCGACATCCTGTCCACGAAACACCTCCCTGTTGCCTTGCAGCTTAACCGGGCGGCGTCACATTGCCAGCAAACGGCGGTATCTGATGAAAGCGGGAAACATCGGATGGGCAGGAGCGCCTCCGCAGCCTGCGGAGGCGGAGAAAATCAAATATCGCGGGAGGGAATCCGCAGTTCCCGGGGCAGGGAGAACGTCACATTTTCCGGGCGCCCGACCAGCTCGACCGGGGGGCTTGCACCAAGTTCCTTGAGGCCATGGATCACGGCGGCGACCAGGACCTCTGGCGCGGAGGCACCGGCGGTTACGCCGACGCGGCTCTTGCCCTGCAGCCAGGCGGGATCGATATCCTCCACGCTGTCCAGCAGATACGCCTCCGCCCCCATGCGCTCCGCCAGCTCGCGCAGACGATTGGAATTGGAGCTGTTGGGGGAGCCGACCACCAGCACCAGGTCGCACTCGGCGGCCAGCTGCTTGACCGCGTCCTGGCGGTTCTGGGTGGCGTAGCAGATGTCATCCTTGCGCGGCCCCTGGATGTGGGGAAAACGCCGACGCAGCGCATCGATTACCTTCGCCGTGTCATCCACGGAGAGGGTAGTCTGGGTAACGTAGTACAGTTTTTCCGGATTGCGCACTACCAGGTTGGACGCCTGCTCCTCGTCTTCCACCAGATAGATATCACCACCGGCACTGCGATCGTACTGGCCCATGGTGCCTTCCACCTCCGGGTGACCGCAGTGCCCGATCAACACGCACTCGCTGCCGTCATCGCTGTAGCGGGAGACCTCGATATGCACCTTGGTCACCAGCGGACAGGTGGCGTCGAACACTTTCAGCCCGCGCCGGCCCGCCTCCCTGCGCACCGCCTGGGAGACACCGTGAGCGCTGAAGATCACGATGCAGTCGTCGGGCACCTCTTCCAGCTCCTCGACAAAAATGGCGCCCCTGGCGCGCAGGTCTTCCACCACAAACTTGTTGTGCACCACTTCGTGGCGGACATAAATCGGCGCCCCGAAGATCTCCAGGGCGCGGTTGACGATGTCGATGGCGCGGTCGACACCGGCACAGAAGCCGCGTGGATTCGCCAGCCGAATGTCCATCAGTGCAGCTCCGCCGGTTCGACCCGGTGCACCAGCACGTCGAAGTGGATGGTGCGCCCGGCCAGCGGGTGGTTGAAGTCCACCGTCACCTCGTCATCGTCGAAGGCAACAATCAGGCCCGGCAGCTCGCCACCGGCAGCGTCGGCAAAGGAGAACACCAGGCCGATCTCGAGCACCACATCATCGTCGAAGTGCTCGCGAGCGAGAACCTGCAGGTTGTTGTCATTGGGCTGGCCGAAAGCATCCTCCGGCAGCACGGTAAACAGCTGCCGCTGCCCCGGCGCCATGCCAAACAGCAGCCGCTCGAAGCCGGGCAGGAGGCTGCCGTCGCCGACCACAAAATCCACCGGCTCGCCGCCAAAATTGCTGTCCACCTCGGAGCCGTCCTCCAGGCTGACAGAAAAGTTCAGATAGACGCGGGTGCCTTCGCCTACAGATACATCCAGGGTCACGGTGTTGTGCTCACGAGGGGTCATTTACCTCCGGTAGTGTCTGGCCGCGGGGCCAGCAGGCTGTCGAGAATCATCAGTACGGCGCCGACCGAAATGGCCGAGTCCGCGATATTGAAGGCGGGAAAGAAATAGCCACCGTAGTGCACCGAGATAAAGTCCACCACATGGCCCAGGGCCACCCTGTCCCACAGGTTGCCTATGGCGCCGCCAAGAATCAAGGCCAGGGACAGGGGCAGCAAACGCTGGGTAGCCGGCAAGCGGTACAACCAGACGACAAGCACAGCGCTGATCACCACCGCGATGCCGCTGAAAAAATAGCGCTGCCAGCCGCCCGCGTCGCTCAAGAAGCTGAACGCCGCGCCTGGATTGTACTGCAGGGTCAGGTTGAACCAGCTGGTCAGCACCACGGGGCGGGCGTACTCCAGGTACTGCTCCGCCATCCCCTTGGTGACCTGGTCCAGGACAATGATCAACAGCGCCAGGGAATACCAGACGACGGTCGGCAAGGATTTAGGCAAAGTGGCGCTGCTCCCCGGGGCCGTCGATATTCTCGACGCAGCGACCGCACAGGGTCGGGTGCGCGCTGTGGCTGCCCACATCCGGGCGTCGATGCCAGCAGCGCTCGCATTTTTCCTCTTCCGCCACGCTGACCTGCAGGCGCAGCCCCGCGAGCTCCGTTGCCGCAGCGGCCTCGGGCGCGGTGGCCAGGGGCTGCAGCGTGGCCGCGGAGGTAATCAGCACAAAGCGCAGTTCATCTGCCAGCTGCGCCAGCAGGGCCTGCAACTCCGGGGAGACAAACAGGGTCACGGCGGTGTCCAGGGAGCCGCGTACCAGCCCGGCAGCGCGCTGCACCTCGATTTCGCGGTTGACCGCGGCGCGCACGGCCATCACCTGCTGCCAGTAGTCGCGGCCCTTCTCTGCGTCGTCGGCAAGCCTGTGCAGTTGGTCGTACCACTGCACCAGGAATACGGATTCCGCCCGCTTACCGGGCAGGTTCTCCCAGATTTCTTCGGCGGTGAAGCTGAGAATGGGCGCCACCCAGCGCACCAGCGCTTCGGCGATATGGTACAAGGCGGTCTGGGCGGAACGGCGGGCACGACTGTCGGCGCGGGTGGTGTACTGCCGGTCCTTGATCACATCCAGGTAGAAGCCGCCCAGATCGTTACTGCAGAAGTTGTGCAGCTTCTGGTAGATGAGGTGGAACTGATAGCCCTCGTAGGCCTGGACGATCTCGTCCTGCAGGCGCGCTGCCCGGTCGACAGCCCAGCGGTCCAGGGACAGCAGTTCATCGAAGGGCAGCACATCCACCGCCGGATCAAAACCGGTGAGGTTGGAGAGCAGGAAGCGCGCGGTGTTGCGAATACGGCGATAGGAATCCGCCGTGCGCTTGAATATTTCGTCGGAAACCGTCAGTTCGCCGCGGTAATCGGTCGCCGCCACCCACAGGCGCAGAATGTCGGCGCCAAGATCGTTCATCACGGCGGTGGGCGCGACAACGTTGCCCAGGGATTTGGACATCTTGCGACCCTGGGCATCGACGGTGAAGCCGTGGGTCAGCACCTGCTTGTAGGGCGCAGCGCCGAACGCGCCGATACCGGTCAGCAGGGAGGACTGGAACCAGCCCCGGTGCTGATCCGAACCCTCCAGGTAGATATCCGCCGGCGACTGCAGGCCTTCGCGTCGGCGCAGTACGCAGGCATGGGTCACGCCGGAATCGAACCAGACGTCGAGGGTGTCGCTGACCTTGTCGTAGTCCTCCGCCTCTGCACCCAGCAGTTCCGAGGGCTCAAGCTCAAACCAGGCCTCGATGCCGCGCTGTTCAATCAGCAAGGCCACCGCCTCGATCAGCTCAGCGGTGCGCGGATGCAGCGCGCCGGTCTCCCGGTGAATGAACAGGGTAATCGGTGAGCCCCAGGTGCGCTGCCGCGAGATGCACCAGTCCGGGCGCTGGGCGAGCATGCCATCGATGCGGGCCTTGCCCCACTCGGGGATCCACTGCACCTGTTCGACCGCATCCAGAGCACCCTGCAACAGGCCGTTCTGCTGCATGCTGACAAACCACTGCGGGGTGGCGCGGAAAATGATCGGCGTCTTGTGCCGCCAGCAGTGAGGATAGGAGTGCTCGTAGTGCTCGCTGTGCAGCAGTACGCCGCGGGTAGTCAGCAATTCCACCATGGCCTGATCGACCTTGAGCACGTGCTGGCCGGCAAAGATTTCAGTCTCGGGCAGGTAAACACCGTTGCCCGCCACCGGGTTATAGACCTCGAGACCGTAGTGCTCGCCAACCACGAAGTCGTCCTGGCCGTGCGCCGGGGCGGTGTGCACGGCGCCGGTTCCGGCCTCGGTGGTCACATGATCGCCCAGGATCACCGGCACCTGCCGCTGCTGGTAGCAGTGCCGAAGCAGCTGGCGCTCCAGCGCCCGGCCCTTGCAGCGACCGAGAATCTCGACCGCCGGCAGCCCGTAGCGCGCGGCCACTTCAGGCGCGAGTTCCTCCGCCACCACCAGGGCGCGACCCTCACCCGCCAGCAGCACGTAGTCCAGCTCCGGGTGCAGGCACACCGCCATATTGGCAGGCAGAGTCCAGGGGGTGGTGGTCCAGATGGCGACCGCGATCTCGCCGCTGTAATCGCTGCCGCAAGCGGCGCTGATGGCAGCGGGGTCGAGCGCGACAAAGGCCACGTCAACCGCGGTGGAGCGCTTGTCCTGGTATTCCACCTCGGCTTCCGCGAGGGCGGAGCCGCAGTCCAGACACCAGTGCACCGGCTTGAAACCCTTGTGCAGGTGGCCGTTGTCGATGATGCGTCCGAGAGTGCGAACAATATCGGCCTCGAACTGGAAGTCCATGGTCAGGTAGGGATTGTCCCAGTCCCCGAATACGCCCATGCGGACGAAATCCTGGCGCTGGCGGTCCACCTGGCCGGCGGCATAGTCGCGGCACTTCTGGCGGAATTCGGCGGCGGTGACCTTCACCCCCGGCTTGCCGACTTTCTTCTCGACGTTGAGTTCAATAGGCAGGCCGTGGCAGTCCCAGCCCGGCACGTAGGGCGCATCAAAGCCATCCAGCGTGCGCGACTTGACGATGATGTCCTTCAGCACCTTGTTCACTGCGTGCCCCAGGTGCAGATCGCCATTGGCGTAGGGCGGGCCGTCGTGAAGGATGAACAGGGGTTTGCCCGCGCTGCTGCTGCGAATCTTCTGGTACAGGCCGCGCTCCTGCCACTGCCTGATCCGCTCGGGTTCCCGCTGGGCCAGACTGGCCTTCATCGGGAACGCCGTTTGCGGCAGATTCAGCGTGTCCTTGTAATCACTCATGCCACTCTTTATCCCGTTCCAATACGTTAACTGGCGCGAACCTTGCCGCTGCCGTTTCCATGGGCCGCCAGCCAGCTGCGGGCGGCGGTCACATCGCGCTCAATCTGCTGCTGCAGCCTGGGCACCGAGTCAAACTTCTGCTCACCGCGCAGCTTGTGCAGGAAAGTCACCTCCAGATGCTTGCCGTACAGTTGCGGCTTGCCCTCGAGGACGTGCACCTCCAGGTTGGCACGGATGCTGTCGTTCACCGTGGGCCGGGTGCCCACATTGGCAACCGCAGGGGCATCTTCCAGCCCGGCCCCGCTCACCGTCACCGCGTACACACCTGACAGCGGCGAGCGCAGGCGATGCAACTCCATATTGGCCGTTGGAAAGCCCAGCTCACGGCCCAGCTGACGGCCGTAAACCACCTTGCCGCTGATCCGGTAGGGGCGACTCAACAGCCGTTCTGCCAGAATGAAATCCCCGTCTGCCAGTGCCTTGCGAATGCGGGTACTGCTGACGCGCTCCCCCTCCAGCTCAAAGGTCTCGGTGGCGCCCGCTTCATAGCCATAGCGCAGACCCTGCTGCTTGATCAGCTTGATGTCCCCTTCGCGGTCGTTGCCGAAGCGGAAATCGTCCCCCAGCACGATATAGCGCACACCCAGACCGCGGACAAAAATACGCTCGAGGAAGGCCTGGGCTGAGGTGCTGCGCAAATCCTCATTGAAATGGATACGCAGCAGGCGGTCCACGCCCAGACCCTCCAGCGCCAGGAATTTCTCCCGGAAGCTCATGATGCGCGCCGGCGCGTCCAGCGGCGCCAGATATTCCCGCGGCAGGGGCTCAAACACGATCACGGTCGACGGCAGCGCGAACTCCGCCGCCTTTGTCTGCAGCTGCCGAATCACGGCCTGATGGCCCAGATGGACCCCGTCAAAGGCGCCTATCGTGGCCACGCAGGGGCGATGTGCAGGCCCGAGATTGTGCAGGCCTCTGATAAGCTCCATGAGGTGGGGAGTACCCTGTCAAAACGAACCCGGGAGTATAGCGAAAAGACTCGCTATAGCCTATGCCAGCGGCATCTCAGGCAGGCGGAATCGGCGTGCGCAGATGCCTGAGACGGGTGCCCAGAGCCAGGTGCACTCCCAGATAGGCGGCGCCACCCGCGCCGCAGGTCAGCGCCAGCCACCAGACCCGCTGCTGCAGGCTCCACGCCAGCCAGGTAGCGGTTGGCGGACACAGCCAGAGCACCACCGCAATCATGACTGCGGTGGCCGCCAGCAACCTGCCGCCATAGATGCCCCAGCCGGGCTGGAATACATACACCCCCTCCCGCAACAGCCCCCGCAGCAGCAGCCCGGCGTTCAGGTAGGCGGCCACGCTGGTGGCCAGCGCCAGCCCAACATGACCGGTGTTGTACAGATACAACAGCGGCAGTACAAAGGCGAGGTTCAGCACCATGTTCGCAGCCATGGAGATAATGCCGATCCTGACCGGCGTGGCGGTGTCCTGGCGGGCGTAGAAACCCGGCGCCAGCACCTTGATCAACATGAAGGCGGCGAGACCCAGGCTATAGGCCTGCAGGCTCAGGGCCGCCATGCCCACATCCTCGGGGCGGAACTTGCCGTACTGGAACAGGGTCACCAGGATCGGTTCCGCCAGCACCAGCAGCGCGACGGCCGCGGGCACCGCAATCAGCAGCACCGAGCGCACGGCCCAGTCCAGGGTCTGGCTGAACTGCGCCATCCGCAGCCCGGCCCGATGCGCAGACAGGCTGGGCAGGATCACGGTGGCGATGGCTACGCCAAACACGCCCAGGGGCAGTTCCATCAGGCGGTCCGAATAGTAGAGCCAGGAGACGCTGCCAGTGGGCAGAAAGGACGCCAGCACGGTGTCCAGCAGGAGGTTGATCTGGCTGACGGAGACCCCGAACAGGGCCGGCACCATAAGCGTCAGGATGCGCCGCACCCCCGGGTGGCGCGTATCCCAGCGCGGCCGCGGCACCAGGTCCAACCGGTACAGGAAGGGTAGCTGGAACAGGAGCTGTACCACCCCCGCCAGCGCCACCCCCCAGGCCAGGGCAAACACCGGCTCATCGAACCAGGGCGCCGCCACCAGCGCCGCCGCAATCAGGGACAGATTGAGGAACACCGGAGTCAGGGCCGGCACCGCGAAGCGGCCATAGCTGTTGAGGATGGCACCGCAGAAGCCGGTCATGGAAATCAGCAGCAGATAGGGGAAGGTGATGCGGATCATCTGCGCTGTCATTTCGAACTTGTGGGCGTCACCGACAAAGCCCGGGGCAAACAGGGCTGCTACCAGGGGTGCCGCCAGAATCGCCAGGGTGGTGACCAGCAGCAGCACCCCACCCAGCACCCCCGCCACCCGGTCGATCAGCGCCCGCACGGCGGCAATGCTGCCGTCTTCCTTGTAGTCCGCCAGCACCGGCACAAAAGCCTGGGCAAAGGCCCCTTCCGCAAACAGGCGGCGCAAAAAATTCGGAATCTTGAAGGCAACAAAGAAAGCATCGGCATTGGCGCTGGCACCGACGACGGCGGCCATGACCACGTCCCGCAGCAGCCCCAGTACCCGCGACAGCATGGTCATGCTGCCTACCACGGCGCTGGAACGCAGCAATCCCGACGGCCTGCGCGATGGCGTGGTGGCAGTCACTGTGGCAGGAGCATCGCTTCAGCGGCAGCCATTACCGGCCCCAGCGCTGGCGCAGCGCCTCGCCCTGCATTTGCAGCCACTGCAAGGCGATGAGAGTGTGGCCGTTGTTGATCCGGTCCTGGGCGAGCAGCGCCAGGGCCTCCAGGCGCGGCACCCTGTGCACCAGAATATCTTCGTTCTCTCCCGGCGCACCGTGCACGCCGCCCACCCCGGCGCTGCTGACCCGGCCACAGAACAGGCGCACGTGCTCGGAGCAGGCACCGGCACTGGGGTAGTAGCTGGCGATAGGCAACAGCTCTGCCAGTTCACAGGCCGCCTCCTCTGCGGCCTCCCGGTGCGCAACTTCCGCGTCGTTCTCACCTTCCTCCACTACGCCGGCAATCAATTCCAGCATCCACGGAGTGGCGGGGTTGCGCAGCGCGCCGGGGCGGAACTGCTCGATCAAAATCACGCTGTCGGTTTCCGGCTCATAGGGCAGTACGCCAACCGCGTCACCGCGCTCGAACACTTCCCGCGTCAGCGGCTGACTCCAGCCGCCCGCGAACAGCCGGTGCCGCAGAACCAGGCGCCGCATGCGGAAATAGCCCTCGAAGGCTATGCTGTCCTCCAGCACCTCCACGGCGTCGCTGGCAAAGGTCAGCTCAAAGGCCATCGAAACGCCCACCGGTGTACCAGTTGACGTCGCGGGCATGCTTGTCCACCTGGTCCGCCACCTCCAGCACCAGGGCGAACAGGGCCATGCGCACCAGCATGCCATTGTCGGTCTGGCGGAAGATCGCCAGGTTGGGGTTGTCGTTGAGATCGTCGTCCAGCTCCCGCGCGCTGACCCGGGAATCCCGCGGCAGCGGATGCATGATCACGGTGTTGGGCTCGCAGTGCTCGGTATAGATACTCTGATTGAGGCGGAAGCGGCCGCGGTAGAGATCCGCCTCGTCCTGGGAGCTGAAGCGCTCCTCCTGAATTCGCGTCGAGTAGACGATATCCACATTGCGGATGCTGGCTTCCAGCGCTTCCGATTCCAGCACCTGGTGGCCCGCTGCGCGCAGCTGCTCGACAATCGCCGGCGGCATGCGCAATTCCTGGGGCGACACCAGCACCACCTGGATGCCATCGAACAGGCACAGCAGCTTGCACAGGGAGTGCACCGTGCGGCCGTAACGCAAGTCACCCACCATGGCGATCCGCAGCTGATCGATGCCCCGGCCGCGGCCGGCAAGCTCCTTCTTGATCGTGTACAGGTCAAGCAACGCCTGGGTGGGGTGCTCATTGCTGCCGTCGCCGCCGTTAAGTACCGGCACCCGGCTGGCGGCGGCGAATTCCGCTACCGAGCCCTCTTGGGGATGACGCATGACAATCACATCGGAGTAGCCGCTCAGCACCCGCGCGGTGTCGTACAGGGACTCGCCCTTGGCGATGGCCGACATCTCGAAGCCCGTGGTTTCCCGGACCTCGCCGCCCAGCATGTTGAAGGCGCTGCCGAAGCTGACCCTGGTGCGAGTGCTGGGCTCGAAAAACATGGCGCCGAGAATGGCACCGTCCAGCACCTTGGTGACCCGGCGACGCTGCGCATAGGGCTGCATCCGATCCGCCACCGTGAACAGGTGCTCGACATCCGGGCGCTCGAACTGGGCTATCGACAGAACATGACTACCGGCAAATTGCACGCGATCAGACTCCCGGGACGAATGTGGCGCCATTATACGGGCAGGCCGCCGGCCTTGCCCATGGGCAAGCGGCACCCGCCTCAGGCCAACAGGGTATCGCTGTAGTCCAGCAGATCCTGCAGCAACTGATGCTGGGATTCCGGGCGATCCTCCTGCAACAGGGCTTCGATCAGTGCCTGATACTCATCCATGCAGATGCTGGCGCCGGCATCCGGTTCGGTGATGCGCTGGAAACGGAACTCGTCCCACTGGGCCCGTTCGGCCGCTGTCAGCGTGGCGGGGTAATTGCGGGCCCGATAGCGGAACAGCATTTCCGGCAGGCGGGCATCCGCAAAGGCAAAACTCTGCCCTGCCAGGGTTTCGGGATCCGCTGCCCGGACGGCATCCAGGGTGCGGCGGTCCTGGTCCGAGAAGAAGCCGCCGCCATACAGCATCCGATCGGGGTCGGTGACCGGCGGGAAACTGCGACCCTGGTACACGCTCTGCACCTTAGCCATCATCGCTGCGCCCTCCTGCTCCCGCCACTGCCGCAGCCAGGCCAGGTGTCGGCGGCAGCGCTCGCCGTCCAGACCAATGCGGGCGGCGAGTGCGGGATCCGCCATTTTCGCCGGCACCAATACCGGACAGCGGTTTGTATGCACCGTCTTCAGGCCCGGCCGCTGCTGTCCCGGGGCCAGCGCGTCACGGCGCGCAAAAAGCAGTTCGCGCAAGGCCTCGGGGCTGAGCTCGCGCAGAGGTGCCGGGTCAGAGTCAAGGTCGAAGCAGATCACTTCGTTGCGATTGTCCGGGTGCAGCGCCAGGGGCACCATCAGGGCCGTGTTGAAACGCTCGGCGCCGAACATGCCGGAGATGTGCAGTACGGGCTTCATCGCGGCTATATCCAGCTGCGCCTGAACCGTGCGCTTGTCGCGGCTGCCCAGCACGTAGTCATACAGCCGCGGTTGCCGCTCCCGCACCAGCCGCGCCATGGCAATGGTGGCCTCTACATCGGACAGCGCGTCATGAGCGGCAGCGTGGGCAATGCCGTTGGCCGCGGTCAACTCCTCCAGCCTGAAACTGACGTGGCCGTCCTCTCGCAGGGGCCATTCGATGCCCTCGGGGCGCAGGGCCCAGGCCGTACGCAGCAGGTCGATCAGGTCCCAGCGGGAGTTGCCGTGCTGCCACTCGCGGGCATAGGGATCAAAGAAATTGCGGTACAGGGTATAACGGGTAAATTCGTCGTCGAAACGCAGGGAGTTGTAGCCCACGCCGCAGGTGCCGGGCCGGGCAAGCTCGGCGTGAATGCGGGCAATGAACTCGCACTCGGGCAGGCCCCGCTCCAGTGCCAGCTGGGGGCTGATGCCGGTCACCAGGCAGGCCTGGGGATGAGGCAGAAAGTCATCGGCGGGGCGGGCGTAGATCACCAGCGGCTCGCCGATCACGTTCAGCTCGGCGTCGGTGCGCAGCCCCGCGAACTGTACCGGGCGGTCCCGGGCGGGATCCGTGCCGAAGGTTTCGTAGTCGTGCCAGTAGAAGGTGGGAGCGGCCATGGGCTCAGATGAGCTCGATGGCCTGCTCTTCGATCTTCGCCTTCCAGATTTTTGGCCCCAGCTCGTGCACGGAAACACCGCGGGCGTCCACTGCGACGCTGACGGGCATGTCCTTGACCTCGAATTCGTAGATGGCTTCCATGCCCAGCTCCGGGAAGGCGACTACCCGCGCGGAGGTGATGGCCTTGGACACCAGATAGGCTGCGCCGCCGATAGCCATCAGGTAGACGGCCTTGTGCTTCTTGATGGCCTCGATGCCCACGGGGCCGCGCTCGGCCTTGCCGATCATCCCCAGCAGGCCGGTGTGCTCGAGGATGAAGTCGGTGAACTTGTCCATGCGGGTGGCAGTGGTAGGGCCCGCAGGGCCCATCACCTCGTCGCGCACTGGATCCACAGGGCCGACGTAGTAGATAAAGCGGCCCTTGAGGTCCACTGCGGAGGGCAGGCCCTCACCGCTCTCGATCAGCTCCTTCATCTTTTTGTGCGCGGCATCGCGGCCGGTCAGCATCTTGCCCGACAGCAGCAGGGTGTCGCCGGGCTGCCACTGGGCCGCTTCGTCCGGGGTCACCGTATCCAGATTGACCCGGCGGACCTGCTCGCCGACTTCCCAGTCGATATCCGGCCAGTCGTCCAGGTTCGGCGCCGTCTGCAGGGCGGGGCCGGAGCCGTCGAGGACAAAGTGCGCGTGCCTGGTCGCGGCGCAGTTGGGGATCATCGCCACCGGCAGGGAGGCGGCGTGGGTCGGGAAATCCTTGATCTTTACATCCAGTACCGTAGTCAGGCCGCCCAGTCCCTGGGCGCCGATACCGAGACGGTTCACCGCATCCATGATCTCCAGCCGCAGTTCCTCGGCGCGGTTGGCAGGGCCGCGCTTGCGCAGTTCGTGGATATCGATCGGGTCCATCAGGGCTTCCTTGGCCATCACCGCGGCCTTCTCCGCGGTGCCGCCGATGCCGATGCCCAACATGCCCGGCGGACACCAGCCCGCGCCCATGGTGGGAACCGTCTTTACGACCCAGTCGACAATGCTGTCGGAGGGGTTAAGCATCGCCAGCTTGGACTTGTTCTCGGAGCCGCCGCCCTTGGCCGCCACCTGCACATCCACCGTATTGCCGGGCACCACTTCCATATGGATTACCGCGGGGGTGTTGTCCTTGGTGTTGCGGCGCGCGCCGGCGGGATCCTCGAGAATGGAAGCGCGCAGCACGTTGTCCGGGTGCAGGTAGGCACGACGCACACCCTCGTTGACCATATCGGTCACGGACAGGGTGGCATCCCAGCGCACGTCCATGCCGATTTTCAGGAACACGGTAACAATGCCGGTATCCTGGCAGATGGGGCGGTGGCCCTCGGCGCACATGCGCGAGTTGATCAGGATCTGGGCCATGGCATCTTTCGCCGCCGGGTTTTGCTCCAGCTGCCAGGCCTCGTGGACGGCCTGGACGAAATCCAGCGGGTGATAGTAGGAAATGAACTGCAGGGCGTCGGCAACGCTGTCGATAAAATCATCCTGGCGGATAACGGTCATGGCAGGGGGTCCTTCGGGTCCGGGATTGGTGTTGCGTCAGGGCGTGGACTGCAGGTTCCTCACCGAGGTCTGCAGCTCGCTGATGGTACGGTTGATCTGCGCGCGGAAGGCGTTGATGGAGTTGACCCACTCCTCGTTGTCTCCCACCCGCTTGCTCAGCCTGGCGAGCTCGACATTGACACGGTTGAGACTGTCCGCCACACGCTCCACTTCGGTCTGATTGGCCTTGGCACTGGCCATCAGCCGCTCGAGGTCGCCGGCAACGCTCTTCAGGCGGGCGATGTCGCTGGCCGCGCTCTTGAGCTGCGTCTCGTTGGCGGCGATGGTTTTCTCCGCTGCGGCTACCTTGCGTACCTGGCTGACGCTGGTTTTCTCCAGTTCTTCGATGGCAGCCTTGTTGCGCCGCCAGGCGGAGGCCCACAGCT
>JBLRXF010000016.1:0-17623 GCA_047920875.1 Haliea sp.
CAGGGGATCGCTGAAGAGATCCCGCAGTCGGGCAAGGGTCTTGCTCATCGCCGGCTGGGTGATGTGCAGCCGCTCCGCCGCCCGCGAAACACTGCGCTCTTCGAGCAGGGCCTGCAGTGCCACCAGCAAGTTCAGGTCAACTTTATGGAGATTTAGCGTGTCCATTGTCATTTCATGATTTCAATTCATGAAGATCATAACAAAAATACATTAGATATATATTAGTGGGTTATCTATTATTCGCCCATGCGACAACGCTTGGCCGTCGGAATCCGACCCAGGGGCTCGTCCAGGTCCAGAAAAGCTTCAGTTTCAAACCCGCCGCAAGGCGGGTTTTTTTTGTTTTTGACGCCGGCGGGTCGGCGGCAACAGCGCGCGCTCGAGCTCGGCAAGCGCGCTTTCCAGACAGGTTTGGTAGCGCTCGGGTTCTGGCAGCATCGCGCGGTCGGCGAGCACCGAGATGGTGACCTTGCCGCAATAGCTGAAAAACATGTGAAAAATGCCGAGCCCCGGGGTCAGTACCCCCAGGCCGTAGTAGTCCACCAGCCTGGCGCCTGCACAGTACAGGGGGAAGTCGGGTCCGGCGACGTTGGAGACCACGGTGGTGACATTGACCGGCAGATGGCTCGACAAGTGATTGCGCGCCCAGAAGCCCAGCACGGGGCGGGTCAGCGCGGGAGCGAATACCCCCGCCAGTTTGAGCACGTCGACCAAGGGGCTGTTTTCGCCAGAGCGCTGGGCCTCGATTGCGCTCTGGTGGATGGCAAGCAGCCGCTGCCGCGGGTCGGCAATGTCCGTATGCAGGGACGTAAACACGGAGCCAACCTGGTTGTTGTCGTCGCTGCTCTCGCGCCGCGTACGCATGTTGAGAGGGATAGTTGCCACCAGGGCAGCCGCCGGAGCCTCTTCCAGCGCGGTGAGATAGTGTTGCAGTGCGCCACCGGTAATGGCCAGGGCAACGTCGTTGACCTTGACCCCGGCCGCGTTCTTGAGCGCCAGGATCCGTTGCAGGTCGAACTCCGCAGCCGTGAACACCCGGTGGGGTCCCACCTGTCGGTTGAAGCGGGTTTTGGGTGCGCTCATGTCCGGGGGTGGCACAGCTTGGCGCAGAATCGCAGTCAGGTAACGCGCCAGCTGAGCCGAAGTGCTCAGGCTTCCGCTGACAAGGCCGGCAACATTGCGGATGCCGTTGATTGAGGCGCGCGCCAGCAACTCGGCAACGCTGGGCTGCGGGTCCACCAGTCTGGGTGATTCATCTTCTGCAGCAGCTTGCGGATCGGCGACCAGGTCGTGGATCAGGGCGACGATACTGCTGCCCGCCATGCCGTCAACCAGTGAGTGGTGAATCTTGGTGTAGACCGCAAAACTCCCCGCCGGTAGTCCCGGCATCCCGTCCAGGCCCTCAATGATCCAGGCTTCCCACAGGGGCCTGCCCATATCGAGCGGCCGGGAGTGCAGCCGGGCTACCTGAATGCAGAGCTGGCGCCAGTCTCCCGGCTTCGGCAGCGCAATATGGCGCAGGTGAAATTCGACATCGAAACGCGCATCCTTGACCCAGTAGGGCCGATCCAGCCCACCGGGCACCTTGACCAGGCGGGTGCGGAACAGCGGCTGGTTGGCGAGGCGCCGTTCGAACGTGGCAATCACCTGCTTGAAACGGACCTTGCCGCCGGGCGCGGTAGAGGGGTCATAGATGCCCAGGGAGCCGACGTGCTGTGGCGTGCTGGGCTGCTCCATGTTGATGAATGCGGAATCGAGAATGCCAAGTTGCTTCATGTAGCTGCGGTCCCGCGCCGTTGGCGCTGTCGCGTTATCGATGTGTCTTTGCCTGCTGTCGTTATATCATTAACGCCACGGCCGCTCTAGCGGGCCGCTCCCCCGGCGCGTGGCTGGAAGAGGTGAGATGTTCTTGAATCCGTGGCATAAAGTCCCCCAGCTGGCCGCTGCGGTGGTACTGGCACTGCTGCTGGTGAATCCCACTGCGGGGTCGCCGGCGGCCACCTATGGCCGCGATTTCGTGCGTCTGGACCGGCAGTGGCCAGACGAGGTGCCCCCGGTGCCGGTGGCCAAGCCGCCCCCGCTGGAGCAGGCGGCAGCGCTGGCAGCCCAGCGTGAGCGCCTGCTGTTGCTGGAACAGGAGCAGGGCCCTTATTCCCCAAGCCTGGCCGAACCGCTGATGGACATGGGCCGCTATCTGCAGGAGAGCGGCGACCCTGCTCAGGCGCGTTTGCTGTACCAGCGGGCTCTGCATGTGCTCAGAGTCAATGAGGGGCTCTACAGTGAGCAGCAGATGCCGCTGCTGCGCAGTTTGTTTGCCGTCCACCGCAGTCTCGGTGACTGGCGGGCTCTGGACGGCCGCTATGACTATTTTTTTCGGCTTGCCGCCACCTCGGGCCAGCTGGATGCGGAGAGCGCGGTGGAATACTTCCGCTGGCAACGGGAAGCGCTGCGACGCCAGCTGGACAGCAGTGACTACCGCCGCCTCCTGAGTCTGTATGAGGCCAACGAACAGCTGCTTGCCGCCGCTGACCCCGCGCTGGACAGCGCCGGCTACTGGAAATTGTTGACCAGCCAACTGCACAATCTCTACCTGGTGCAGGCGCTGGTTACGCCCCGCATCATGACCACCACCCGCGGCTTCACCTCGGTGGCGCCTGTGCGCAGTGAACCGATCCAGGAGATGGATGTCCACGAGCAGCGTTTGGTGAATGTCCAGCGCGGTGCGGTCTCTCGCGGCACCGTGCTGCTGTCTGACTTCATTGCTGCGGAGGGCTTGCATGATGAACAGTTGCGGGCCCAGGCATTGCTGGCACTGGCTGACTGGCACCAGTGGAATGGTGTCCGCGGCGGGGCCAGTGAGGACTACCGGCGGGTGATTGGTCATCTGCAGGCCACTGGCCAGGAACAGCTGCTGGATGAGTGGTTTGGCAGTCCGGTGGAATTGCCGGACAACGGCGCCTTCTCCCGGGATCCCGGGGAAGGTGGGGTGCCAGTTTCGGTGCGTTTTACCGTCAGCAAAGCCGGACGCCCCCGCGACATCGAAGCCACCGCAGCTGATGAGAGCCAGAAAGGTTTCGCCATGCGGCTGTACCGCAGCCTGCTCGCTACGCGATTCAGGCCCCGGTTTGCAGACGGCGTCGCTGTAGCGACCACCAATCTCGAGCGGGACTACCGCTACCTGGACCCGGAAGCGATCAGGCGTTTTCGATCACCATAAGCGCGCCGCGGGCCTCCACGTTGCCGCGGCAGCGCCAGGGCAGCACCTCCGCGCAGTGGCGGTCGACGCAGTTCTGGGCCATTTCCAGGAACGTAGAGCGTTCCGGATCGGCAATGACAATATGTTTCACACCGGCCTTGACCGCGCGGTTTACCAGGTTGGTGACCGGTCTGACCAATTCATCCCAGAAGCAGATGTCGGCGGCAATCAGCATATCGTACTGCGCCAGTTCCCGGGTGCTCAGCTGCTCAAAGCGTCGGACGAGGTGGCGGCTACTGACACCGTTGAGCTCGGCAACGGCATCCAGGTAGGGAAACACATCCGGGTCGGCGTCCATGGAGGTGACCTCCGAGCCCAGCGTGGCGGCGCACCAGAGTCCGGCAATACCCCAGCCGCAGCCCACATCGAGCACTCGCCCATGGTGCTCTGGGGTATGCTTGCCGAGATAGTCCAGCAGCAGGCAGCTGGATTTCCACAGCTTGTTGCCGTGAATGCTGGGCTGCAGGCCCTGGCGCCGTACCCGGCGGATGAGCGGGTGCGATGTGGTGGGCATGATCATGCCGCGGAACCTGCGTTCGGCAGTCACGGCTTTCTGGCCGCCGCTGGCCACCTCAGCTGGCCTTGCCCAGGATCTCGACGTCTTCGGCCTGCGGCCCCTTGTTGCTGCTGGCAGTGTGGAAGGCGACTCGCTGCCCGTCCTGCAGGCTGCGGCGGCCATCACCGCGAATGGAGCGGAAGTGGACAAAAATCTCCTCACCGTCATCGCGGGTGATGAAGCCAAAACCCTTGGCGGAATTGAACCACTTGACGGTGCCCTGTTCCCGGCCGGCTTTGCTGCCCGGTTTCGCGGCAATGACCTGCCTGGTCTGCCCAGGGCTGGCGCTGACATCTCTGCTTGCCGGCACCAGGCCGACCACAATGGCGGTGGCTACGGTGGCGATGCTGAAGATGGCAAGCAGAGCCACATCGGGGAACTGGCCTCCCTGCAGAAAGGTGGCGACAGTGGAAGCCGCCACGGCGATAACGATACTGATAATGACTCTGGCGCTGAACTGCATTGTGGTCCTCTTGTGATGATCCCGGGGCGAAAAGGCCTGATGTAGCGCGGGCATTACCGGCGCCTGAAAAGTTTGGCGAAAACAGTGGCATTGCAGCGGCTCGGGCGGGCTGGCCTGCTGTGGCCGCGAGTCGCTGCGTTAAAGTTTCTGCACGTCCTCAGCCTGCAGGCCCTTGGGGCCCTGCACCAGGCTGAACTCAACGGCTTGACCCTCGTTCAGGGTGCGGTAACCGTCGCCCTGAATGGAACGAAAGTGCACGAAGACATCGTCGCTGCTTTCTTCTCGGGTTATAAAGCCAAAGCCCTTGGCGTTATTGAACCACTTTACCGTGCCGTTCACACGTTCACTCATACCACTTTCCTCGGTGTAACCTGCTGCTTTTTATTATTGCCCGCAACGTTGCCGCAGCGTAGCCCTTGAACCCGCTCGTCCGGCTGCCGAGTTACAGCCGGGCGATGTACTCCTCCTGCCCGCGCAGCTTTGCCAATGCCTGTTCCTGCGCTGCGAGTTTGTCCCGTTCCCTGGCTACGACTTCCGCGGGCGCCTTGTCGACAAAACTGCTGTTGCCGAGCTTGCCCTGCAGTCGCGCCTGTTCCTTTTCCAGCTTTTCGATTTCTTTTCCCAGTCGCGCCAGCTCGCTGTCCTTGTTGATAAGGCCTGCCAGGGGCACCAACAGTTCCAGCTCACCCACCAGCGCTGTCGCTGCCACCGGAGCCTCAGCTGAGGGCTCCAGCCACTCAATACGCTCCAGCCTTGCCAGCTTTGTCAGGAAAGCGGCATTCTCCCGCAGGCGCCTGGCGTCGCTGTCGCAGCCGTTGCGGCAGAGCAGGGTCAGGGAACGGCCCGGTGGCACATTCATCTCTCCGCGGATGTTGCGCACCCCGACAATCACGCTCTTCAACCATTCTATATCCGCATTTGCGGCAGTGTCCACGGCGGACTCGTCGCAGTGGGGGTAGGGTTGCAGCATGATGGTCGGGCCTGCCATGCCCGCCAGCGTTGCTGCGCGCTGCCAGATTTCCTCGGTGATAAACGGCATGAAGGGGTGCAGCAGGCGCAGCCAGGTTTCCATGACGGTGATCAGGGTGCGTCGTGTTCCGCGCTGCAGTTCTGCGCTGGCGTCTTCGTCCCACAGCACCGGCTTGGAGAGCTCCAGGTACCAGTCGCAGTATTCGTTCCAGATAAATTCATAGAGTGCCTGGCTGGCCAGGTCGAGTCGGAATTGGCCGATGGCGCGCTCGACTTCTTTGCTGGTCTGCTGCAGTCGGGACAGAATCCAGCGGTCTGCGAGGCTGAGAGTGACGGGCAGTGCAGGGTCGCTGCCACAATCCTGGTCCTCGCAGTTCATCAGCACATAGCGGGCGGCATTCCAGATCTTGTTGCAGAAGTTCCGGTAGCCGTCGATGCGGCCGATGTCGAACTTGATGTCGCGGCCGGTAGAGGCCAGCGAACAGAAGGTGAAGCGCAGGGCGTCGGTGCCGTAGGCCGCGATGCCTTCCGGAAACTCCTCGCGGGTCTGCTTGGCGATCTTCTTGCCGAGCTGCGGCTGCATCATGCCTGCAGTGCGTTTCTGCACCAGGGGTTCCAGCTCAATGCCGTCGATCAGATCGATCGGGTCCAGCACGTTGCCCTTGGACTTGGACATTTTCTGGCCCTGGGAGTCGCGCACCAGGCCGTGGACGTAGACCGTATGAAAAGGCACCTGGGGGCTGCCGTCCGGGTGCTTGAGGAAGTGCATGGTCATCATGATCATGCGTGCCACCCAGAAAAAGATGATGTCGAAGCCGGTCACCAGTACGCTGCTGGGGTGGAAGATCTGCAGCTCTCTGGTGTCCTCCGGCCAGCCCAGGGTGGAGAAGGTCCACAGCGCAGAGCTGAACCAGGTGTCCAGCACGTCCTCGTCCTGTTGCAGCTGGGTGTCCGCCGCGAGACTGTATTTGGCCCGAACTTCCGCTTCATCGCGACCGACATACACGGTGCCCTGACCGTCGTACCAGGCTGGAATGCGATGCCCCCACCACAGCTGGCGGCTGATGCACCAATCCTGCAGATCGCGCATCCAGGAGAAATACATGTTCTCGTACTGTTTGGGTACAAACTGAATGCGGCCATCTTCTACCGCGGCAATCGCAGGCTTGGCCAGCTGCTCGACCTTCACATACCACTGGTCCGTCAGCCAGGGCTCGATCACTGCCCCCGAGCGGTCGCCCCGGGGAACCTTCAGCATGTGCGGTTCAATCTTGTCCAGCAGCCCCAGCTGCTCGAACTCCGCAACAATCTGCGTGCGCGCATCGAAGCGGTCCTGGCCAGCGTAGCGCTCCGGGCCCTTCTCGCCGTGAACGGTGGCGTAGCCTTCGAAGGTCAGTACAGTGAACTCGCCAAGGATGCGGCCATTGCGATCCAGTACGTTGATCAGCGGCAGATTGTGACGTTTGCCCACTTCGTAATCGTTGAAGTCGTGCGCGGGCGTAATCTTGACGCAGCCGGAACCGAATTCGCGGTCGACGTAGTTGTCGGCGATGATGGGGATGAGGCGGCCAGTAATGGGCAGACGGACCTGCTTGCCGAGCAGGTGGCGGTAGCGTTCATCCTCCGGGTGTACGGCCACGGCGGTGTCGCCCAGCACGGTTTCCGGGCGGGTGGTCGCAACCACCAGGAAGCTGTCTTCGCCCTCGATCGGGTAGCGCAGGTGCCAGAGTGAACCCTGCTCCTCATCGTTCAGCACCTCCAGATCGGAAATGGCGGTATTGAAAACCGGATCCCAGTTCACCAGGCGCTTGCCGCGATAGACCAGGCCGTCGTCGTAGAGACGCACGAACACCTCCCGCACCGCATTGGAGAGGCCTTCGTCCATCGTGAAGCGTTCCCGCGACCAGTCCACTGAGGCCGCCAGGCGGCGCAGCTGGTTGGTGATGGTGCCGCCGGACTCTGCCTTCCACTCCCAGACCTTGGCGACGAATGCGTCGCGGCCCAGGTCGTGACGGCTTTTGCCCTCCGCGGCCAGCTGCCGCTCCACCACCATCTGGGTGGCAATACCGGCGTGGTCCGAGCCCACCTGCCACAGGGTATTGTCGCCCAGCATGCGGTGATAGCGGATCAGGCTGTCCATGATGGTGTCCTGAAACGCGTGACCCATGTGCAGGCTGCCGGTCACATTGGGCGGGGGAATCATGATGCTGTAATTGCGCTCGCCGCCCTGGGGCCGGAAATAGCCCTGCTGCTCCCAGTGCTGGTACCAGCGGGTTTCGATGTTGGCGGGTTGGAAGGTCTTGTCCATCGCTAGTGGTGTCCGGCTGGGAAAAAGGCGGGATTATACGCCGCTGAGGTCGTGCTTTTCCAATTCGTAGCCGCGTGACTGGTAGAAGCGCCACGCTGCGCGCGAGGCTTCCAGACCGTCCGGGTCCTGGGTGACAATTTCGGCCACCCGGCGGAAGCGACTGAAAAATGCGGGAATTGTGCGCTGCAGGTTGATCAGCAGGTCGTCGTGGTCTTCGGGCTCCTGGCCCCAGCCGATGCTCACCAGCTCGGAACCAGGCTCCCCGGGCAGACCGTGGGGCAGGAAGCTGCTGGGCCGGAATGTCCACAGCAGACCGTCCAGGCTCCTCGCCTGGGCTTCATCGTCGGCATTGATAAAAATGCGGTGGCCGCGCTGGAAGGCCTTATCAGCGAGGCGCGCTGCGACCTGCAGGCGCCGGGTCGGGTCGGCTGCCTGCACCACGTAGAAACCGACCCGGGTCATGTCAGCCAGAGGCCCTGGAACCTGCCTTGCCTGCGCCGTTCTTGCGCACCCCGGCCTTCTTTTTCCGCGCACTCGGTCCGGCTTCGCCCTGATGCTTGGTGGCCCCCTGGCTGGCTCTATCCCGCAAATACCGGGTCAGCATCGCCACGGGCCGGCCAGTCGCGCCCTTGGGGCTGCTGTTCCAGGCCGCGCCGGCGATATCCAGGTGGGCCCAGGGGTAGCCTTCAGCGAACTGTGCCAGGAAGCAGGCCGCGGTAACGCTGCCCGCTTCCGGCCCGCCGATGTTCGCAAGATCGGCGAAATTGCTGTTCAGCTGCTTGCGGTAGTCATCCCATAGCGGCATGCGCCAGCCGCGATCGTGGGTGACGTCACCCGCTGCCAGCAGATTGGCAGCCAGCTCCTCGTTGTTGGCGTAAACGGCAGAGGCATGCGAACCCAGGGCGATGACGCAGGCGCCGGTCAAGGTGGCGATATCGACTACTGCCGCGGGCTTGAAACGCCCGGCGTAGCTGAGGGCATCGCACAGCACCAGCCGGCCTTCGGCGTCGGTGTTGAGAATTTCAATGGTCTTCCCCGCCATGCTGGTGACCACATCGCCGGGCTTTGTGGCACGGCCGCTGGGCATGTTTTCCGCCGCCGCAATAATGCCGGTGACGTTGAGCGGCAGCGCCATTTCGATGACTGCCTGCAATGTTCCCAGGACGCTGGCGGCACCGCACATGTCGTATTTCATCTCATCCATCTTCGCGCCGGGCTTGAGCGAGATGCCGCCGGTATCGAAGGTGATGCCCTTGCCAACCAGTACCTGGGGTGCTTCGCCGGACCTGCCGCCCTTGTATTCGATGACAATCAGTTTCGCGGCTTCGTCACTGCCGGCCGATACCGAGAGCAGGGCGCCCATGCCGAGCTCGCGCATTTTTTTCTCTTCCACTATCTGGGTGCGCACCTTGCCATTGCCGCGGGCCAGCTTGCGGGCCTCGTTGGCCAGGTAGCCCGGGGTGCATATATTGCCGGGCAGGTTGCCCAGATTCCTCGTGTAGTTGATGCCGCGCCCGACGGCGGCGCCGGCGTCCAGCGCGTCCTGCGCCGCCTTGACGGCGAATCCCTCGCCCGGGTTGACCACCAGTTTTTTCAGGGCCAGAGGGTCCTTCGGTTTGCTGACCGTAGCGGAGTAGCGGTAGCTGCTGCTCACGAGGCTCCGCGCCACCAGCTCCAGCAGCCAGCCCGGTTCCACCGCAGCCGAGCTCAGGTCGGCCGCGTGCAGCAAGGCGTCGGTTGCGCTGCTCGCACCGAGAGCACTGTTCAGACCCTGCAGGGTTTCCCGGGCGGCGGCCTGGTCGAATTTCGCCTGCTCGCCACAGCCCAGCAGCAGCACCCGCTCAGCGCCGCCAAAGCCCGGCAGCAGCAATGTCTGTCCGGCTCTGCCCTTGAAGTCTCCGAGCTTCAGTGCCGCACTCAGACTGCCGCCGCCGGCGCTGTCCAGGGCCTGTGCTGCGGGGGAGAGGTCCCCGGCATATACCGGTACAATGGCGCACTGGGTTCTGGCCTTGCCGATGTCGGCGATGGCACGTGCGGTGAAAGTCAGTTTGCTCATTGGGTATCCCTGTCAGTTTTCGTGGGCGGGTATCAAGGCGCTAGTGTATGATGCTGAGCGTTGAAACTGAACAGCTGGCGTCACTCTTGTCCGGGTGGCGCTCGGCGCTGCAATCCGGTCGCTCATGAAAATCCTTGCCTATCTCACACGCGACGTTCTGCTGCACACCGTTGCGGTCAGCTTCACCTTGCTGGTGATAATTTTCAGTGGTCGCTTCGTCAAATATCTGGCCGAGGCCGCTGTGGGTAATCTCGCCGGCGATATCCTGCTGCCGGTGATGTTCTACCGGCTTCCCGGTTTTCTCGAATTGATCCTGCCGCTGGGGCTCTTCATTGGCATTTTAATGGCTTATGGGCGTCTCTATGTGGAGAGCGAAATGGTCGTGCTCTCGGCCTGTGGCGTGAGTCCCTCGCGTCTGGCTGCCTATACGCTGGTGCCCGCGCTGCTGGTCATGGTCATAGTGACCGGCCTCAGCCTGCTGGTAACTCCGATGGGGGCCGCCCGCTCTTACGCCCTGCTGGATGATCCGGAGAAGTCCCAGGGCTTGCAGACCCTTGCCGCGGGCCGATTCCAGACCCGTCGCGGCAGCAATCTGGTGAGCTACGCGGAAACCATCGCGCCGGACAGCGGGGTCATGCAGGGGGTGTTCCTGTCGCAGCAATCCAGTCCCGGCGAAGGCCGTCCACAGTTGTCGGTGACGGTGGCAGCCGAAGGTGAAATTGTGCTTGATACCCGCACCGGGGCCCGCTATCTGGAACTCCGCGATGGCTATCGCTACCAGGGCCTGCCCGGGCACCGGGATTATCATGTGATTCAGTTTGAAACCTTCGGTGAGCGAATTCCGGAGCCGGAGGGCAGTATTCGCAGTGCGCCCCGGGTAGATGGGCGCTCCACGGCATCCCTGTTGGCCTCAGACGCCGCGGAGGACGTCGCGGCGCTGCACTGGCGATTGTCCCTGCCGCTCACCGTACCCATCGTGGCGATCATTGCGCTCTGCCTCAGTCGCACCGACCACCGGCGCGGACGCTATATCAAGATGGCGCCGGCATTTGCACTTTACCTGGTTTACCTTGTATTGCTGGCCAATGCCCGCGCCGCCATGGAGGCTGGCGCCGGCCCGCTCGTGCTCTGGCGGGTGCACCTGCTGTATCTGGTGCTCGCGCTGTGGCTGCTCTACGGGAATGCTCTTGGCCGGCGCTTGCGGCGTCCGCGGGAGGGTGCGCATGCGGCTGCTTGATCGCCACATTGGCCGCACCGTATTCGCGGCAATTTTCATGGTGTTGCTGGTCATCGTCGGCATCGATGTGGTCTCTGCCTTCATAGACGAATCCGGCGACGTCAGTGACAGCTACGGCTTCGCCGATATCTCGCTTTACATCCTCCTGACCATTCCCGGTCGCCTCTATGAGTACATCCCCTTCGCCGCGCTGATCGGTTGCCTGGTCGGCCTCGGCCAGCTGGCCAGCGCCAGCGAACTGATCATCATGCGTGGGGCCGGTGTGTCCATCGCCCGACTGGTGACGATTGTGATGAAGTCGGCCCTGCTGGTGGCACTGGCGGGTTTCCTGCTGGGGGAGTATGTGGCACCGCAGGCGGAGCAGCTGGCCCAGAGTCGGCGTGCCATGGCGCAAAATCCCGGCGAAGGCGTCGCGGGTCGCTACGGGATCTGGAACCGGGAGGGCAACTCCTTTCTCCATTTCAACGCCATGGAGAGTGAGACAGTGGTTCACGGCGTCACGCTGCTGCAGTTTGACGACCGGCGCCGGATGCAGTCTGCCCTGCGCGCCCAGCGCGCGGTCCACGCTGGCGATCACTGGCAGCTGGAGCAGGCGGTACGGACCGATTTCAGCAGCTGGGAAACGACCCAGACGCGGCACGACACCCTGCGCTGGGATACCGGGATCACGCCGCAGCTGCTGGTGATGGAGGTGGTCGCGCCGGAGCGCCTGCCGCTGACGGACCTCTACCGCTATAGTCGCTATCTGCAGCAGCAGGGCCTGGACGCCGATGATTTCGAGCTCGCACTGTGGCGCAAGCTGCTGCAGCCGGTGTCCATCGCCGGGCTGGTGCTGGTAGCGATCGCCTTTATCTTCGGGCCACTGCGCGACGGCACCATGGGTTTGCGTATCTTTATCGGCGTGCTGGTGGGCGTGGTCTTCCAGATCAGCCAGGATCTGCTGGGCCCGGCCAGCCTGGTGTTCGGATTTTCACCCCTGTATGCCGCCCTGGCGCCAGTCCTGCTGTGCGTTGCCGTGGGCCTGGTGCTGCTGGCGAGAACCCGCTAAAACGGGGCTGCCAGGGCCCTCCGGTTCAGTCCTTGGTTGGTTTCGGCAGCAGCACCAGATGGGTACCGCTCAAGTAGTCGTGCCAGTAACGGTTGCGCTTGTCCACCAGGCACCACCAGTAGCCCAGGCCCGCGGGCGCCAGGGACACCAGGGCGGCCAGGCAGCGCAGCACGCAGCGACCCGTCCCCGGCACCTCGCCAGTCGCATCATCCAGCAGTTTTACCCGCCAGGCCTGCATCCCCAGGGTTTGCCCGCCCTTGCGCCAGAATGCGGTGAAGAAGACGATGACACAGGCAATGCTGAGCGCCTGCACCAGCTGTGGATGCATTCGATAGTAGTCGCCGTCACTGGCATTGAGGAGCCACATTTCGACCGCCGTCGCAGCGGCGATGGTCACGCCGATAAACGGAACTACCAGCAGGGTGTCGTAGAGCATCGCTGCAAGGCGCCGCAGCAGTGGGGGAGGGGTTGGAATGGCGGATCCCTGCATCAGTGTCTCCATGTCTGGTTCAGGCGGTGGCCGGCTCTGCCGGTGGCGCGCGCGGAAGTCTGGTGCCCGGGGCCGGGCCAGCGAGTATTACCGGATTGTAAATTGTCCCGGGGTCGCCGCCAGTGCTAAATTGCCGGGCATGATAATAACTGGTTCCGCGAGATGAAAGTGCTGTTGGTGGAAGATGATCGTGCCGTCGCTGACTTCATCGTCTCCGAGTTGGAGGAGGCCGGCCACGCTTGCAGTCACTGTGCAGACGGTCACAGCGGACTCGAAGCTGCCCGTGCCGAGCACTACGATGTGCTTATTGTGGATCGCATGTTGCCTCGCCTCGACGGGCTGGCATTGCTGCGGACCCTGCGGCAGGGGGGCGATCACACGCCGGTGCTGGTCCTGAGCGCCCTGGGGGATGTCGACGACCGTGTTCAGGGTCTGCACTGCGGCGCCGACGACTATCTGGCCAAGCCCTTTGCCATGGCTGAGCTGCTCGCACGGCTGCAGATCCTCTGCCGCCGTCGCAGTCAGTCCGGCAGCGAGGTGCCCACCCGCCTGCAGGTTGCCGATCTGGAAATGGACCTCCTGAGCCAGGAAGTGCGGCGGCGGGGCGAGGTGGTGACCCTGCAGCCGCGGGAGTACAAGCTGCTCGAGTACCTGATGCGCAATGCGGGTCAGGTCGTGACCCGGGCCATGTTGCTGGAGCATGTCTGGGGCTACCACTTCGATCCGCAGACCAACGTCATCGATGTGCACATATCCCGGCTGCGGCAGAAAATTGACCGCGACTTCTCACCGCCGCTGCTGGCGACGGTGCGCGGCGCCGGCTACTGTCTCGGCACCGGCTGACCGCCATGCGGATCCTGGATGTCCTCAACAGCCTGACCTTCCGCTATATCGTCAAATACGTCACCGCACTCAGCGCCACGGTGTTTCTGCTGCTGGCGGTGCTCTACGCGTATTTCAGCTACGACTACTTCACTGAACTGCGCTCCTCCATCCTCGACGAGCTGGAGGCGCTGCAGCTGGTGTACAACGGCCAGGGCCTTGCCGGGGTGGAGCAGTACCTGGCGGATCAGCGTAACCTGCCGACCGTTGGACGCTACAGTTATCTGGTCATGGACATCGAGGGCAAGCGGGTGGCAGGGGATCTTGCCCAGACCCCGCGCTACCGCGAATTTTCCGGTGGCTGGCTGGGCTTCCAGATCGCTCTGCTGAACTGGGGCGAAACTGTCGACGTGGATTTCCTCGCCCGACGCGAGCCGCTGGGCGACGGCTACACCGCTCTGGTGGCGCGCAACTATGCCGATGCGATAGCCAGCGGCGGACTGGTGTTCGTGACGCTGTTTCGGGCCATGATTGCCACGCTGCTGCTGGGCATTGCCGGCGGCTTCTTCAGTGCTGCCACCACCCTGCATCGCTTCGAGCGGCTGAACACCGAGCTGTCGGGTATCGTGCGCGGCAACCTGTCCAAACGGCTGTCGATCGAGGGCAAGAAGGGCTATCCGCGCGAACTGGCCCGGGCCATGAACCTGATGCTGGATCAGATCGGCTCGTTGATGCAGGGGGTGAAACTGGTCTCGGATAACATTGCCCACGATCTGCGCACCCCGCTCACCCGCATCCGCAACCAGCTCAGCCAGCTGCGCCAGCGCCTTGATCCGGCCGGCCAGGAAGAAGTTGATCGCATTATCGAGGACTGCGACAGCCTGCTGGCCTCCTTCAACGCGCTGCTGCGAATTTCAGCACTGGAGTCCGGCAGCCGCGCTCCGGTCCGGACCCGGGTGGCCTTGTCTGGTCTGCTGGAAGATCTGGCTGAATTGTACGAGCCGGTCGCCAATGACAAACAGGTCAGTTTTAGTCTGGCGCTTGCAGGTGGGGTGGAATGCGCAGGCGACAGCGACCTCCTGTTCCAGATGTGTGCCAATCTGCTGGACAACGCCATCAAGTACACTCCGACGGGCGGTCGTATCGAACTGGCACTGGCCGCGCGCCGCGGCACGGTAGAGATCGTGGTGGCCGATTCAGGCCCGGGCATTGATCCGCTGCAGCATAAGAACGTGTTCCGCCGCTTCTACCGGGTGGAGTCCAGCCGCGGGGAGCAGCCCGGCCACGGTCTCGGCCTGAGCCTGGTTCAGGCCATCGTGCACTATCACCGCGGCAGCATTGCGCTGGAGGACAACGAACCGGGCCTGCGCGTGGTGGTCAGCCTGCCCGAGACTGTTCCTCAAGACTGAGGTGGCGGGTGTCCGGGGCAGCGGTGGTCTCTTGCTTGCGGTACTGCTCCTCGAGCACATCGGCGCCGACCGCGGCGAGTTCCAGGTGTGAGAGGTCCACTGCAGGAGCGGCTGCCGGCGCTGGGGCGCAGTCGCTGAGATCGCCCCCTTGCGGCTCCATAGCCAGGCTGGAACTGGGCGTCACCGCGACGGGTGTCGGGCTGGGCAGGCCCGGAATATGCTCGCCAGCCTCTCCGAGGCTGAGGTGGCTGGTGTCCGGTGCCGGCGGTGCCGGGGGCGCCGGCTCTGCGAGACGCTCCCCCGCCCTGGCCAGGTCGAGGTCGGGTGCGGTGATGCTGGGTGCCATTGCCGGCGCACGTTCCTCAGGCGCCAGCGCGTCGCTGCCGGGGGGCGCCAGCGCCAGTCCTGTTTGCGGCGCCCGGGCCGCGGGCGTTGGCGGCGCGGCAGACAGGCCCTCTGCGCAGGGCCGCAGCAGCGCCAGGGCACCGGCAGTTGCCAGGGCCTGCTGGTACTTGCGGGCGGTTGCTTCGTCGGCGTCCCGTTTCAGGATTTGCGGTTTGCCACTGAGCAGCTTGTCCAGGGTAGCCTCATCGGCCTTGAACAGGCGTCCCAGCTTGAGGCGAACCTCGCTGGCGTCGTGGCCCTCCAGCAGTTGCCCCGCAAATAGCACATCGAAGCGTGCACTCATGCCCTTATCCCTCAGACGGCGTTCCCGCGCTTCAGTATAGGTGCTGGCGGCGGGGCTACCAAGCGCCTCTCGCGGCCCGTTCTGTTAACATGCTCATCCCCTGATCGTACCGAGGTGGCCGCCGGCCCATGTCTGAACAAATGCCCACCCGCTTCGTGCGAACGCTCGTGCGCATGCTGGAGGAACGCGGCCACGACCCTGCAGCGGTGCTGGCCGCGGCGGGGCTGGACTTCGATCCCAGGAATGAGAGCGCAGGTGGCTACCGGGATCAGGTCAGCGCCATGGAGTACTCGCGGGTCTACCAGCAGGTGTTGCGCCTGCTGCAGGACGCCACTTTTGGCGTCACCCGCACCGACCTGGCGGCGCCGGGCGCATTCCGCATGATGTGCTATTGCATCATCTCCTGCCGCACCCTCGGTCATGCCATCCAGCGAGCGGCAGAGTTCTACCGGACCTTCTTCGATGAGCAGAGCCAGCTCTACGCCAATTTCAGCGACGACACGGCCCGCGTCGGCTACCTGCACCGGAGTGACTCGGAGCAGCCGGCGGTCGCGGCGGCAGACGTCTACGGTCTGTCCGTCTGGCACCGCTTCTTTGGCTGGCTGTGTGGCCGGCCCCTGCCACTGCAGCGGGTCGATTTCCAGGGCAGCGAGGCGACCAGTGCGAGTAAATACCGGGATCTGTTTCAGGCGCCGCTGTATTTCAAACAGCCACGCGACCTGCTGTATTTCGATGCTGCCTGCCTGGCCTGGCCCGTCGTCCACACCGAGCACTCGCTGGATGAATTCCTGCGCACGGCGCCCTATCAACTGCTGCTGATGGATGCGCGCTCGGCCAAGGATCGCCTGTCCGCCCAGGTGCGCGCCATGCTTGGCCACGATTTCCAGCAGGGTGTCCCGGGTTTTGCTGCCATCAGCCAGGCCCTGCACATGTCGGCGCCAACGCTTCGGCGCAAGCTCAGACGTGAGGGCACCACCTTTCAGGCGCTCAAGGACGAGGCCCGTTCCGAGGCGGCCTGTCTGGCCCTCGACCGCCCTGAGCTGTCTATCCAGGAGGTGGCCCTGCAGCTGGGCTTCACCGACCCCAGCGCCTTCCACCGCGCCTTTCGCAAATGGTCCGGGTTGACGCCGGGCCAGTACCGGGCCAATCGGCGTCGGCGGCGCCGCGACGGCTGAGGGTCGGTACCGTGATTCCAGGCTCTCGGGTATAATCGCCGGTCCACGATGGAGGCCCCATGTCAGTCCAGCAACAGATCACCGAACAACTCGTACAAGCCTTGGCGCCGCTGCATCTGGAAGTCGCCAATGAAAGCCGCATGCACAGCGTGCCGCCCAATTCAGAGACCCATTTTCGCGTGGTGGTGGTGAGCGAGGCTTTCAGCGGTCTGCGCCAGGTGGCGCGGCACCAGAAAATTTACGGATTGCTCGCAAAGCAGCTGGAAGGTCCTGTACATGCACTGGCGCTGCATACCTATGCGCCGGCGGAGTGGGGCGCCCGCGCCGCGTCGGCACCGGCGTCTCCCGACTGTCTGGGCGGCAGCAAGGCAGATGCGGGCGAGGTCAACTGATGGACAGCGTAGTGGTTGCGGCGCTGTACCGCTTTGTCACCCTGGATGATTATCGCCAGCTGCGTGAACCCCTGCTGGACGAGTGCCTTGCCGCGGGGGTGAAGGGCACGCTGCTGCTGGCCGCCGAGGGAATCAACGGCACCATCGCCGGCAGCCGTGACGGCATTGACCGTGTGCTTGGCTGGCTGCGCAGTGACCCGCGCCTGGCCGCGCTGGAGCACAAGGAATCCCTCGACGATGAGATGCCCTTTTACCGCATGAAGGTGAAGTTGAAGCGTGAAATCGTCACCATGGGCATCGCCGGTATCGACCCTAACCAGGTGGTGGGGACCTATGTTGCCCCGCGAGACTGGAACGCCCTGGTCAATGATCCCGAGGTCGTGCTGATCGACACCCGCAATCGCTATGAGGTTGACATCGGCACCTTCCGCGGGGCGATTGATCCTGCCACCACATCGTTCCGCGAGTTTCCCCGCTATGTGCGCGAGAACCTGGATCCTGCGCGGCACCGAAAGGTGGCGATGTTCTGCACGGGCGGCATCCGCTGCGAGAAAGCCTCTGCCTTCATGCTGCAGGAGGGCTTCGAAGAGGTGTATCACCTGCAGGGGGGTATCCTCAAGTATCTGGAAGAGATTCCCGAAGCGGAGAGCACCTGGGAAGGGGAATGCTTTGTGTTCGACAACCGGGTCGCGGTCAATCACCGGCTGGAGAAGGGTCGCTACGACCAGTGTCACGGTTGTCGCCACCCGATCAC
>JBLRXF010000017.1:0-17410 GCA_047920875.1 Haliea sp.
GTCGTCAGGGATATCCAGCTCGCGCATCGCCACCACGCTGATGGCGGCGAAGGCTTCGTGGATCTCGAACAGGTCGATGTCTGCGGCGTTCAGCTTCTGATCCCCCAACAGCTTGCGGACGGCTTCGATACAGCCGCTCAACACCTGCAGCGGGTCGGCGTTGACTGTGGCGCTGGCTACGATGCGGGCGCGGGGGCGCACTCCGTTGCGCTCGCCCCAGGCCTCATCGGCAATCAGCACCAGGGCGGCAGCGTCGGCCATGGCGGGGGAATTGCCCGGGGTGTGGATGTGATTGACCTGCTGCAGCTGCGGGTAGCCCGCGAGCTGGAAAGCGTCGATGCCCGCGGCACCGGCCTTGGCGAATACGGCGGGCATCTCCGCCAGTTGGGCCGTCGTGGTATCGGGGCGGATGCATTCGTCGGCGCTGAACGTGCTGCCGTCCTCAAGGGTGATGGGCACAATGGAGCTGAACCAGCCCTGTTCCCGGGCGTGGGCCGCGCGCTGCTGACTGGCCAGGGCCACCGCATCGGCCTCCTCCCGGCTGACACCGTGGAGTGTGGCGATCAGGTCGGCGCCGTTGCCCATCATCAGCATCCTGCATTGGGCGGCGAACTTAGGGTCCATGAACACGCGGGCCTGGTCCGAGAGCATCGGCACCCGGGACATCATTTCGACCCCGCCGGCCACGGTCACGGATGCCTGCCCGGCGCCCACTTTGAGTGCCGCCAGGGCCATGGCGTCTATCCCGGAGGAACAGTAGCGATTGACCGTCAGTCCCGGCACCGAGCCCGGCCAGCCGGCGTACAGGGTTGAGCTCTTGGCGATATTGCCGGCCTGCTCGCCCTGCTGGGTGACGCAGCCGAGGATAACGTCGTCCACCTCCACGGGCGCAAGCCCGGTGCGCTCGACCAGCGCCGCGTAGAGCTGCTTTAGCAGCGCCTGCGGTGTCAGGGAATTGAGGCTGGCGCCTTCTTTTGCGCGCCCGCGTGGGCTGCGCAGGGCGTCATAGATCAATGCGGGCTTCATGCGCCGACTCCGACGATTAAACTGACACAGGTGGTGGCGCTGCCACCCAGGTTGAACGTGGCCATGTTCTCGGCCTTTTGCAGTTGATAGCCGCCGGCGCGCCCGGTTACCTGGCGGGCGCAGTCCAGGGCCATGCGCACGCCGGTAGCGCCCACCGGGTGGCCGAGGCCGATCAGGCCGCCGCTGGGGTTGATCGGGAAGTCGCCGTCCCGGGTGATGCGGCCTTCGGTCACCGCCTTCCAGCTCTCCCCGGGGGCGGTGAGGCCGCTGTGGTCGATGGCCATGTATTCGGTGACCGAGAAGCAGTCGTGGGTCTCCAGCCCGTCCAGATCCGTGACCTGCTGGAAACCGCCCCGGCGCAGGGCGTCTTCCATCATCGCCCGGATATGGGGGAACAGCAGGGGCTGGCCTGCACTCAATTGCAACTTGCGCTCCAGCAGGATAGGTGCGGAGCGATGGCCCCAGCCCTTGATCCTGGGGATGTCTGCCAGCTGGAGCCCCTGGCGGGCGGCGTGTTCGCGCGCGGCCTTTTCGCTGGCGAGGATGACACAGGCGCCACCATCGGTGATCTGGCCGCAATCCATCTTCCGCACCCGGCCCTCGATCACCGGATTCAGCTCGTCATCCTGGCTGAAGCAGCCGGGCGGGAACTTCCATTCCCGGGTCTGGGCGTTGGGGTTGGCCTTGGCATTGCCAAAATTGATCTCGGCGATGCGCGCGAGGTGCTCGCTGGCTATGCCGTGGCGCTGCTGGTACTCGCGGGTGATGCGGTCGAACATGTGCGGCCAGGGATAGTTGCAGTCGGTCGCCTCATGGCCCTGCCAGGCGGCGGTGCCGAGGTATTCGGCGCCGGTCCTGCCGTCGACGTTGCGCATGTATTCCAGACCCAGCACGCAGGCGACGTCGTAGTGGCCGGCCTCGATGTCGCGCATGGCACTGAGCATGGCAATGGAGCCGGAGGCGCAGGCCGCCTCGTGGCGTGAGGTCGGTATCGAAGCCAGCTCCGGATAGGCCTGGCCAAAAAAACCGTTGAGCTGGCCCTGGCGGGCGAACAGCTCGGCGACGAAATTGCCGACGTGGCCCACCTCAATCTGCCCGGGCTCGATACCCGCATCGGCGATAGCGTCCGCCAGCACCTCGGTGAACATGGCGTAGATTTCCAGACCCTCCCGGGCCCAGTTGCGGCTGAAATCGGTCTGGGCGCCGCCCAGGATATACACATGGCTCATGGCGCGTTTCCTCGTTGTGCGACCTGCTGCTGGAGCTCCCCGCGCACCACCTTGCCCACCGGGTTGCGGGGCAGGGCAGTGAACACTTCCAGCCGCTCGGGCAGTTTGAATTTGGCGATGCCCTTGTCCAGCAACCAGCTGCACAGAGTTTCCAGTTGCGGCGCCGGCTCACCGTCAGCCGGCACCACGCAGGCGCAGATCTTCTCCTCCAGGTCCGGGTCCGGGTAGGCGCACACCGCAGCCTCCGCCAGCCCCGGGTAGCCCTCCAGCAGGATGTCCAGCTCCGCCGGCGAGATCTTCATGCCGCCGCGGTTGATGATGTCCTTGCAGCGGCCGACGATGCGGTAGTAGTTGGGCGGCTCGCCACAGATCTCCACCAGGTCGCCAGTGCGGAACAGGCCGTCGGCGGTGAAGATGCCCTCGCCGTCGTGATCCAGATAGCCGTCGAATACGGCCGGGCCGCCGATACACAGCTCACCCGGCACGCCGGCGGCGGTGATTTCCGCGTCGGTTTCCGGGTCGATGACCTTGGTGGTGATGGACTCGTGGGAGTGCCCTTTCCAGGGCATGTCCGGCACGCCGAAGCGGGGGAACATCATTGCCCGGTACTCGGGCGTCGGTGCCACGGCCGGGGTGGAGAACAGGCTGATACCCTCGTTGGAGCCGTAGAAATTGATGATGGGCTTGCCGTACTCGCCTTCGATCACCGCGATCATTGCAGGCGACAGGGGTACGGAGCCGGAGCCGAAGGCGCGGATGGTGCTGAAATCGCACTGCGCCCAGAGGGCGGGCTGCTGCGCCAGCCGGTTCAGCAGGGCCGGCGGCGCGATGGTGAAGTTCACCTGCTCCTCCTGGATCTGGCGCAGGAACATGGGCGGATCCATGGGCTGGTGCAGCACCAGCTTGCAGCCGTTGATCACCGCGGGAAACAGGAACCCGCCCAGCGCCGCCATGTTCACCAGCGGGAAGGGCACCAGCAGGTTTTCTCCGGGCTGGTAGTCCCCGGCGGCCATGGTATTGCGGGCCATGGCTCGCCACATATTGTGGGAGCGGGGCACCCCCTTGGGCGTGCCGGTGGTGCCGGAGGTCCAGACCACGGTGAGGATGGCATTGGCATCGTCCGGGTGACGCTCGCGGTGTTCCTGATAACTGGATAGCAGCACCGGGTCGGTGACGGGTTCGCACTGGAGGTCAATGCCCAGGGTCCACACCGGCACATCCGTCAGGGCCTCGCGGGCCTGCACCGCCAGCTCGATATCGCGGAAGCGCCCCAAGGTCAGCATCGCCGCTGGCTTAAGAGCGTCAGCGAAACGCGCGATCTCGTGGCTGCCGTACTGGATGGGAATGGGGGAGATCACCACCCCGAGCTTGCTGGCGGCGTAGTAGCAGAGCACCAGTTCGCTGATATTGGGCAGCTGCACCAGCAGCTTGTCACCGTGCTGCAGGCCCAGCCCCAGCAGCTGCGCCGCGAAGCTGTCGCTCAGGGTGTCCAGGTCGTGGAAACTGAGGCAGCGGGCGGGCAGGTCGGTGAGTTCGGCCTTGTTCGGCTGGTCCACCAGGGCGATGCTGTCCGCGCTGTCCTTCACCCTTGCCGCCAAGATACTGTGCAGGGTCTCACTGCCCCAGTAGCCGTCGTCGGTCAGGGCCCGTATGCGGGCAGTTGAACTGGTATGCATGGTTTATCCCTCGCAGGCGGCTTGGTACTCCGCTTCCAGGCGGTCGATCAGCTCGGCAATCGGCAGGATGTCGTGGATGGCGCCCACACCCTGGCCCGCTGACCACACGTCCCGCCAGCGCTTGGCATCGCTGGTGGACGCCGCAATGTCTATGGTGGCGCCTGAGGGCATATTAGCGGGGTCGTAGCCCGCTGCAACCAGGCTGGCGCGGAGCCAGTTGGCCTTGACCCCGGTGAGCGCATCCGAGCAGATGATGTCGGCGCCGCTGGCATCCACCACCATCTGCTTGTACTCCGGTACCGCTATGCTCTCCTCGGTGGCAATGAAACGGGTACCCATATAGGCGTAGTTGGCCCCCAGTACCTGCGCCGCGCGCACGCCGCGGCCGCTGGAAATGCCGCCGCCCAGCACGATGTCACCTTGCCAGAACTGGCGCACTTCCTCGACAAAGGCAAAGCCCGCCTGCTGCCCCGTGTGGCCGCCAGCGCCGGCCGCCACCAGCACCAGGCCGTCCACCCCGGCCTCCACCGCCTTGGCGGCAAAGCGGGTATCGATGACGTCGGCGAAGACCTTGCCGCCGTAGCTGTGGACCTCGTCAATGGCCTCTTTCGGGCTGCCCAGGGCCGAGATCACCAGCGGCGCCTGGTACTTCACCGCCAGTGCCAGGTCCTCGAAGCGGCGGGTGTTGGAGCGGTGCATCATCAGGTTCATCGCCCAGGGGCCGTCCTGCTCGCCGCCGGTCGCCGCGGTAATCCGCTGCAGCCAGCTTTCCAGCTCTTCGACGCTGCGGGCGTTGACGGAGGGGAAGGTGCCGACTATCCCGGCTCTGCAGCTGGCGATGACCATCTCCGGGCCGGACTGCAGGAACATGGGAGCCTGGATGACGGGGATTCTGAGTTGGGCAAGGTCGCGGGGCATGCTGGTTGTCCTGAGTCACTTGTATTAAAAGACCGCAATGGTACGGTTTTGTGGGGCGGGGGACAAGCTGGGTCAGCGGCTACATTGCCGGTAGCGGCAGGCAGTCCGGCGCAGGTGGACTGCTCAGGCGTTGCGCAGCAACCCTCTCAGGGTAAGATCCTCGTAACTGACCAAGCCGATGATCTCGCCTGCGGAATCGATAACCGGGGCCAGGTTCAGGCCAAACTGATCGAACAGGCGCGCGCAGTAGCGCACCTGCATGTCGGGCCTTACCCCCAGGGCCGGCTTGGACATGATTTCGTAGACGTTCACCCGCTCGGGTGCGCGGTTCGGGGCCAGCACCTTCTTGGCAATGTCAGACAGCAGGGTGATACCGTACTCATCATCCGCATCCCGTTTCTCGACGATCAGCGCCTGCGCGTTTTCCTCATGCATCTGTTGCAAAGCCTGTTCGACGGTGATCAGGCCATCGACCCGGCAGAAGCGGCTGTGCATGACGTCCCGCACCCGGACGATTTTTTTCTGGTTCATGGCTGTTGCATCCTCAGAGTGTATCCTTGATAGAGTCCATCAGGGTGCGAACCTGGTGTTCCACACCCAGGGCATCTTCCACATCCAGCTGCAGGGCGATGCCGGTTCCCGGGGTTTCGTCAAACTCACCGACCTTTGCCAGGGTTTCCAGCACATGGCGTGCCCGATGTTCCTCGACGACGAACAGCAACACGTCGCGGGCATCGACGATTTCCAGGCCGAGGATGCCATAGGACTTGTCCAGCCCCTCGCCGCAGGCGTTCTTGATGACCGTGGCGCCAGTAGCGCCGGCTTCGCGGGCGGCTTGCAGCAGATGGCGGCTGTCGGCACCGTCGACGATTGACAGGATCAGTTTGAAGCGCATGGTGTCATCCTCTTCCCCGTGCTCATGCCGGCGGTGCCCTGTTGGCCAACTCCTGCCATTGTCGACGCAGCCCCACGGCATCCTCCACGTTCAGTTGCAGTACCAATCCGGCGCCGCTGCTGGTATCCAGCTCACCCACAAGACTGACGCGTTCGAGAATGTCCGGGGCCAGGTCGTCCCGGGTGAGAAACAGCACCACGTGGCGCGTGCTGCCTAGATCCCAGCCGAGAAAACGTGCTGCCAGGCTTGGCTCATCGTCGCCGCGAGCGAAATTAATCACGGTGGCACCGGTAGCCCCGGCCTCGCGCCCTGCCGCAAGCACCGCGTCGCTGTGTCGTGCGTCTATCAGGGCTACAAGGAGTTTGAAGCGCATGGTCGATCTTCCCGTTTAAGCTCTCGTATCGCCATTCGATTGCCCCTGCTGTCCTACCCTGCGCCGCCTGGCCCACTCGCCAATCTGGGCGTAGCCCAGTACCGACATGATGGGAAACAGGCTGGCAAATGCAATCAACCCGAAGCCGTCCAGTGCCGGACTGCGGCCAGGCACGTTGGCCGCCAGTCCAAGGCCTAGTGCAGCGACCAGGGGCACGGTCACGGTGGAGGTGGTGACTCCACCTGAATCATAGGCCAGCGGCACTATTCCCCTGGGGACGAATATAGTCTGTATCAGCACAATGACATACCCGGCAATAATATAGTGCTCCAGCGGGGTGCCGGTGACTATTCGGAAGGTACCCAGGGCGATGCCCACTGCCACGCCCAGGGCGACGGCTACGCGCAGACCAGTGACCCGGATGGCCCCTGCCGAAACCTGTTCCGCTTTCATGGCCACTGCGATCAGCGATGGCTCGGCAATGGTCGTTGCAAAGCCGATGCAGAAAGCGAACAGATATACCGCGTAGTAGTCTTGCCAGCGCACTTCCAGCAGGGGGCCGGCGACGCTGGAGAGAAACTCGGGGTCGGTGAGTTGGGCAGCCATCAGCTTGCCCAGCGGGAACAGCGCCTGATCCAGGCCCTTGAGGAAGAATGCCAGGCCGAGAATCACGTACACGAACCCGAGCAGCACCCGGCCGAGATCGGGTATCCGGCGCCGGAGCACCAGCACCTGAAACCCGATCAGCACTGCCACTATGGGGGCCACATCGAGCATGGTCTGCTGCAGTATTTCGAGCAGGGAGGCTGACGGAATCATGCAAGCATGATCCCGTACGCCAGCAGGAAAATCATCGGCGTGAGCGAGGCGAACGCGATCAGGCCGAAGCCGTCGACGACCGGGTTGCGCCCCTTGATGGTGGATGCCAGCCCCACTCCCAGGGCAGTTACCAGCGGCACCGTAATAGTGGATGTGGTTACTCCGCCGGCATCGTAGGCGATGCCGATCATCTCGGGTGGGGCGAAGGGAGTCAGGGCGACCACACCGAGGTAGCCGGCAATAATCAGGTAGTGGAGCGGCCAGCCCTTGATGATCCGGACCACGCCGAGCAGGATCGCCGCTCCCACGGCCAGGGCCACAGTCAGGCGCAGATTGTTGGCGTAAGCCTGCCGCGCTTCGACCCCCGAGTCTATCAGGCCGGCCTGTGCCGCGACGGTGGCGGCCTCACCTGTGACCGCAATCAGGGCCGGTTCGGCCACGGTAGTGCTGAAGCCCAGGGTAAAGGCAAAGGCCAGCAACCAGAACAGGTTGCCCTTGCGTGCGAGGTTGTGGGCCATGGATTCGCCGATGGGGAACAGGCCCATTTGCAGCCCCATTACAAACAGGGTCAGGCCAATGACCACCATCATGGCCCCTGACAGCAGATTCAGCAGGTCGGGAATTGGCTGTTGCAAGACGGCAAGCTGGAAGAACAGGATGACAATGAATATTGGCGCGAGATCTCGCAGACTGCCGCGCGCGGTCAGGAAGAATGCAAGTAGTTGCGCTTTCATGAACCCCGGCAGGCTCCGTCAAATTTGCGATGAGCCTCAGTGTCGCACAAAAAAGTACAGGTTCCCTCGAATTGCGGGCGGGCCTCAGCGGCGCCGCGGCGGCATGGGAATCAACCCGCTGGTGCGGGCCATGTATTCTGCGTACCCGGGCTTCTCCCGCGCCAGCTTCTTGTCCAGGGTGCGCTGCCCCGTGACGTTTACGATCAGGTAGCTGTAGGCCAGTGGGCCAATAATGGTCAGGAAACCGAACGGCACCTCGCAGGCCACCAGCCAGATCCCCCACCAGACGCAAAGTTCGCCGAAATAGTTGGGGTGGCGGGAGTAGCGCCAGAGCCCGGTGCAAAGCACGGTGCCCCGGTTGGTGGGATTCGCCCGGAACTGCTGCAGCTGGCGGTCGGCCACGGTTTCCGTGACCAGGCCCAGCAGCCACAGGGCGGTGCCGGCGATGGCCAGCCAGCCCGGGGCACCCGTACCCAGCTGCATGCCCACCTGCACCGGCAGCGACGCCAGCCACAGCACCACCGCCTGCAGCAGGAACACCCGGCGCAGGCTGAGCCAGATAAAGGCGCGCTCATCATTTACCCAGCCGCGCAGTTTGGTATAGCGCGGGTCTTCGCCATGACTCCAGTTGCGCGCCATCAGATAGGCGGTAATGCGCAGCGCCCACAGCAACACCAGTGCCAGCAGCAGCCATTGCAGGGGGCCGACCGCCGGCGCCAGCAGCAGGCTGGCAGCGGTGATCGCGACAATGATCAGGGCGAAGAACATGTCGATGATGCTGACATCCTTCAGCGGGATGCTGGCCAGCCAGAGGGCGACGGCCGCGGCGAGGGCCACGCCAAGGTTGATCGCGACTAGCAGCGCGAGGTCGATCATGAGGGCAGGCTTCCGCTGAAGTGCATGAACATGGCGACCGCTGAGGGAAAGTCGCGCTCTTGGGCGCCCAGACTGGACCAGGCCGCGGCCAGCTCCGCGGGTGTGCTGCCGGCAGCTGCCGGCACGCTCAGCAGCGACCGTGCGCTGGCCATGTTGCCCCCGCCGGCTACCAGGGTTTCACCGTTCAGGGTACAGCTGTCACTGACCAACCAGGCGACGACTGGCGCCACGGCTGCGGGGCTCAGGATGTCCCGCAGGGCCGGCGGCAGGCTGTCCTCGGTCATCCCCGTGTTGGCAAAGGGTGCGATGGTGTTCACCCGCACATTGTGGGACGCCCCTTCCAGGGCCAGGGCGTGGCAGAGTCCGATAATCGCCGCCTTCGATGCGGAGTAGGCCGGTAGCCCGTGCTCGCCGTAGAGTCCCGCCGCGGAACTGCTGACCACGATGGCGCCACTGCGCTGTCGGTACAGGTGGGCAAAGGTGGGGTGCAGCAGGTGGGCGGTCCCCATCAGGTTGATCTCGACGATGCGGCGGAATTCCTCCAGGGTTTGCTTGTGGAAGGATGCGGCCTCCGAAACGCCCGCATTGGCAATAACGATATCCAGGCGGCTGAATGCCTGCAGGGCTCGCGCCAGCAGCTGCCCGCCACAGTCAGGGTCTGCGGCATCGCTGTAGTCCGCAACCGCTTCGCCTCCGGCTGCCACGATCTCGGCAACCACGGCGTCTGCGCTGCGCACAGTATCGCTGGCGTGGCAGCGGTTGTTCACTACCAGACGGGCGCCCCGGGCGGCCAGTTCAAGGGCATAAGCCCGGCCCAGTCCCTTGCCGGCGCCGGTGACAATGGCAACCTTGCCCGCCAGATCGCCGTGGCTGCTGTCTCCCTGCTGCCCCATGCCCGCCACCCTGTCAGCTGTTGCTTTTATAAAGAGACTTGGAGTCTAGCCAAGCCTCGTAGTGCCCGCAAGTTCTCATTGAGAGCCCCGTGCCCCGCACGCATTTAAACTTGCATAAAAATACTTGCTGCCTATAATCGGGGCAAAACCCATGTTCAGGGAGAGCGCCATGCAGAGCCTCAGCAAAGTCAGTGAATACCCCTCGGTCGATCAGTGCATCGGCGGTGTCACCGAGTTTTCCGATACCCAGCCGTGGATCTACACCCTGGACAACCCCTACCTGCACGGGGTCTACGCGCCCACCGCGGACGAGCTGGACGTTTCGGGTCTTGCGGTCGAAGGCGAGCTGCCAGCGGACCTTGAGGGCGCTTATTTTCGCAACGGTCCCAACCCGGTATTCAAGCCCAAGAATCGCTATCACCCCTTCGACGGCGACGGCATGGTGCACGGGGTGTACTTCCGCAACGGCCAGGCCGCCTACCGCAATCGCTATGTAGACACGCTGGCGCTGCAGGGGGAGCGCGCCAATGGCCGCTCGATCTCACCCGGGGTGATGGGGCCGTTCGACTATGCGTTGTCGCCCTTTGGCATCAAGGACACCTCCAACACCGACATCTTCATCTACAATGGCGACCTGATGAGCCTGTGGTACAACGCCGGCCATCCCTACCGGCTGGATGCCCACGATCTCTCCACCAAGGGCTATTACGACCTGCAGGGTCGCCAGCAACGGCGCATGTCGGCCCACTCCAAGGTGGATCTGGCCACGGGCGAGCTGTTGTTCTTTGACTACGGTGATCAGCCGCCCTATATGACCTACGGCGTCGCTGATCCCAGCGGCAAGCTCCTGCACGAGGTGGCAATCGACCTGCCGGGGCCGCGCCTGCCCCACGATATCGGCTTTACCACCCATTACGCGATTCTCCACGACCTGCCGTTCTTCCATGACATGAACGTCCTGCGCCAGCACGGCTACCGGGTGCTGACCTTCCACACCGATATTCCCACCCGCTTCGGCCTGATTCCACGCCGGGGGGCGGGCAGCGATGTGCGCTGGTTCGAGTGCGAGCCCTGCTACATCCTGCACACCAGCAACTGCTGGGAAGAGGGCGACTGGGTCATCATGGATGGTTGCCGCTCTATCAACCCGATGCCCGATGCCCAGCCCGGTGAGGGTGAGCTGGCCTCCATGCTGGCCTATATGCGGCTGGAGGCCAACAACTACCGCTGGCGCTTCAATCTGCGCACGGGCGAAGTGCGGGAGGGGCCGATTGATGACCTCAATACCGAGTTCAACAAGACCAACCCGCTCTACCACGGCCGCAAGAGCCGCTACGCTTACCACCAGCGCATCCCCCTGCATCACGAGGGTGGCTACACCCTGCGCTTCACGGGGCTGGTGAAGTACGACAACGACACCGGCAAGCGCTGGCAGTGGGATTATGGCCCGGGCGTATTCGGCAGCGAAGCGGTGTTCGCGCCCCGCCGGGGGGCTACCGCCAGCTCCGGTGAAGACGACGGCTATGTCATCACCCTGGCGACCGACAGCAACAGCTGGCAGTCACACTGCCTGGTGTTCGATGCTACGGATATCGAGTGCGGGCCGGTGGCGCGGGTGCGCCTGCCGCATCGGGTGCCCTACGGCTTTCACGCCACCTGGGCCCGGGGGGAAGATCTCTATCCAGCCTGAAAACTCCGGGCGCGGCGCTCCTCCGCGCCCAACCTTGTTTTTCGCCAATCTTGAGATAAACTGAGTTCGTTAATGCAAGCCACTATAACTTATAACGTCCGCCCGAGGCTTCTATGACCAATACCACACTTCGCACCGCTATCCGCACCCTCGCCGTGCTCCCCCTGGCCCTGCCCATGCTGGCCTCTGCCCAGCAACAGCTGGAAGAGGTGGTGGTGACCGCTGAACGGCGCGCCCAGAGTATCCAGGATGTACCCCTGTCTGTTGCTGCCCTGTCCGGTGATGACATAGAAGTAGGCAAGATCAGCGGCCTGAATGACATCGCCTTCCGTACCCCGGGGCTCACCTACAACCAGTTCAGCATTGGCGAGCCGCGCATCTATATTCGCGGCATCGGCAACAGTTCCGACTCGGCGGGCAGTGACCCGGCGGTCGGCGTGTTTCTGGACGAGGTGTATATCGGCCGCACCGGCGGCGTGGGCTTTGACCTGTTTGACCTCGAACGGGTGGAAATCCTGCGCGGCCCCCAGGGTACCCTGTACGGCAAGAACACCAACGGCGGCGCGATCAATATCGTGACCTCGCGCCCCTCCCAGGAAACCGAGCTGCGGGTGCGGGTTTCCGCCGGCAGTGACGACCTGCGCCATTTCCAGGGCCTGGCCAGCGGCGGCCTCACCGACAAGGTCGCCGGCAAGCTGGTGTATTCCTTCCGCGACCGCGAGGGTTACGGGCGCAACGTGATCACCCCGGCGGATATCAACACCGCCGGCAATTTCTCCAACAGCCCGATCATTGGCGAGAGCTTTGGCGCGGGCAATGCCGGGGAGAAAATGGACGACGCCCGCGCGGTCAGCGCCCGCGGCCAGCTGATGTTCGATATCAGCGAGCGCGTGGACCTGCTGCTGACGGCGGACTATGCCCGCGACGAGACCAACGGTCCCTGCCGCCACATCCAGAATGTGGATTCTGCGATTGCCGGCCTGGCGCCGTTCTGGCGCATCGGCATGTCCGAGGAATACATGAAGGACGACCGCAACTGCGCCTCCCAGTTTGATACCTCGCAGAAGCGCGTGGTCGAAGGCGTGATGGCCCGCTTCGAGGTCGATCTGGATTGGGCGAGCCTGACCTCCATCACTGCCTGGCGCTCCAGTGAATACAACTGGGTGGACGATCTTACCGGCATCCCTCTCAACAACCTGGCTGCGCCCTCGCCCCCCGGCGTACCATTGCCTCCGGGGTTTTTCACCGCTCCCGGCAACGTGGTCAATGGCGCCGTGGAGGACGCATCCCAGTTTTCCCAGGAGTTCCGTCTTGCGGGCAATAGCGACCGTTTGAACTGGCTGGCGGGTGCCTTCTTCATGGAAGAGGATGTGGAGAGGGCCGAGGAGTTCTACACCCAGTACAGCACCCCCCTGCAGGGCCTGGGGCTGGCGGGTGTCGGCGATGTGCTCTTTACCCAGGACAACACCACCACCAGCTATGCGGTCTACGGTCAGGCGGACTATGAGCTCACCGATCAGCTGACCCTGACCTACGGCGTGCGCTGGGCCGAGGACGAGAAGGACATCGTCCAGAACTCTATCGACCTGCTGGATACCACGCCCTCCGGTGTCCCCCTGATCCTGCCTTCCTTTGCGGCGCCGGTGTCTGCCGATGACTCCTGGTCCGAGGTGACCCACAAGCTGTCACTGGCCTGGCGGCCCACGGACGACCTGATGTTCTACGCCACCTACTCCGAGGGCTTCAAGAGTGGCGCCTTCCAGTCCCAGACCAACCTGGCCAGTGTCGCGGCGGAGCCTGTGGACCCTGAAATTGTCGAGAACATCGAAATTGGCATGAAGTCCTCCTGGTGGTACAAGCGCCTGCAGTTCAACCTGTCCTACTACGACATGGACTACGAGGACCTGCAGGTGTTCGAGCTCAACAGCCGCTTCCTGCTGGTGCTGCTGAACGCCCAGGCCAAATCGAAGGGCTACGAGGCCTCTTTCGATGTGGTGCCCTTCGAGAACTTTACCCTGAGTGCGAGCTACAACTACAGCGATGCAACATTCAAGGAGTTCATCAACTCCAACGGCATTGACCTCGCGGGCCGGGACCTCCCGTTTGCACCGGATGGCTCCCTCACCAGCAGCGCCAATTACCGGGTCAATCTCGGCAATGGCAGCGCTCTGGACTTCGGCCTCAGCTACAGCTGGAAGGACGAGTACTATAGCGGCCCCCAGAACCGGCCGGTGGAGCGCCAGGGCAGTGTAGAACTCATCGACGCCAGCGTCAGCTGGACCAGTGCCGACGGCTCGCTGGCAGTGGATTTCTGGGGCAAAAACCTGAATGATGAACTGCAGATCACCAACCGCATCGTCGACCCGACCGGGGTGACCTCGGAATACTACATGCCGCCGCGTACCGCCGGTGTGACGGTGACCAAAAGTTTCTGAAACAGGGCGGCTTGCCGTCAATGACCCCGGGGAAGGGCTTGCATGCATCACTTGAGGACCCGCGCCAGTTCCATCAATCGGGCGCTGGACCAGATTGGTGACAAGTGGTGCATCCTGATCATTCAGGAGGTTTTCTGGGGTATTAACACCTTCAGCGGCATGCTCGAAGCCACCGGGGTCTCTCGCGGTGTACTGTCCAACCGCTTGAAGTGGCTGCAATCCGTGGACTGCCTGCGCAAGCGGTCCGCGAACGGCGATCCGCGCCATCCCGTGTATCACCTGACCCGCAAGTCGATAGATCTCTATCAGCATGCCTTGATGGCGGTGGCGTGGGAGGAGAAGCACCATCCGCCCCCGCCCCAGGGCAAGGTGTTTCTGTTCCATCGCAGCTGTGGCCAACCGCTGCAACCGCGCCTGCGCTGCGGCAGCTGCCGCCAGGACGTGCACGGCCGCGATGTGAGCTACCACCCGGGCCCCGGCGCGACCCGCGACATTCGCGACAAGAAGGTGCGCCGGCGCTCCTCCCTGTCTGCCAATGAAGTACCTGGCGAGCACAGCGTCTACCGCAATCTGATCAATCTGGTCGGCGACCGCTGGACCGCTAATGTGATTGCTCTGGCCTTTCATGGCCTGCAGCGCTTTGATGAGTTCCACAAGGAACTGCCGGTGGCGACCAACATTCTCTCGGATCGCATGCGCTATCTGGTGAGCCAGGGCGTCTTTGCCACTCAACCCTATCAGCAGCGCCCGGTGCGCTATGCCTATGAGCTGACCGAGAAGGGCTGGGACCTGTTTCCCTATTTCCTGACCCTGCTGCAGTGGGGCGACAAGTGGTGTGATCCCACTGCCGCTGGCCGCCCCATGTGCCTGACCCATACCCTCTGCGGCGAGAACCTGCACGGCGAAGTGGTCTGTAACCACTGCGGCGAGGAGCTGCGCGCGCACCACGTGGATTTCACTATTGGAGACCCTGCATGACGAGCCTGTTCCACAAACACCAGGATCTGCTGAACAAGGCCATGGACGCCTGTGCCCACCGCTATGCCTGGAGTGGTTGGCCGGAGAATCCCAGCAGCAAGATCCACGGTGAGGAGAAGCCCGCCGCGGGCCAGGCGCGGTTCGAGGCCCTGCTGGGGCAGGATTATCCGCTGCAGCAGCCTGGAGAGATCGGTCGCGTAGGGGAGGAAGTGTCGCCCTATACCGGCGAGCCGCTGGGCGTGCGCTACCCGCGGGTGGATCCGCAAGCCCTGTTCGCCGCCGTCAACGCAGCGCGCCCGGCCTGGGCCGCTGCCAGCCCGGAAACCCGCGTCGGCGTGTGCCTGGAAATACTCCAGCGCTGTGGCGAACAGCTGTTCGAAAATGCCCATGCCACCATGCATACCTCTGGCCAATCCTACGTCATGGCCTTTGCCGGCAGCGGCGCCAACGCCCTGGATCGTGGCCTGGAAGCCCTGGCCTATGCCCACAAGGCCATGCAGGACGTGCCGGCGACTGCGCGTTGGGAACGGCAGTTCGGCCGCGACGGGGTGGCCAGTCTGGACAAGCGCTACCGCCTGGTGCCCCGGGGCATTGGCGTGGTGATTTGCTGTGCGACCTTCCCGCTCTGGAACACCTACCCCGCACTCTGCGCCTCGCTGGCTACCGGCAACCCGGTGGTGCTGAAGCCGCACCCTGCGGCAACATTGCCTGTTGCCATGGTGGCGACGGTCTGCCGCCAGGTGCTGGCAGAAGCGGGCTTTGACCCCAATCTGGTTACCCTGGCTGCAGACACCCGAGCTGAACCCGCAACCCTGCCCCTGATCCAGCATCCGGACACCGCCATTATCGATTTCACCGGCAGCCCCCGCTTCGGCAGCTGGCTGGAGCAGAACTGTCCCGGCAAGCTGGTGTATACCGAGACCGCGGGCTGCAATTCAGTGGTGCTTGAGTCCACCGACGACCTCACCGCCACGGCCCGGGCCATCGCCCACTCCCTGTGCCAAGCCTCGGCGCAGATGTGCACCAGCGTACAGAATATCCATATTCCGTCTGCGGGCATTCGGGTGGCGGGCGCAATGGTCTCCCATGTGGACGTCGCTCTGGCCATTTGCGCTGCGGTAGACCATTGGTTGGCGGATGCGCGCGGCGCGGCTACGCTGTGCGGCACCTTGTTTGATCCGGCCGTGCAGGCGAATGTGGACCGCTATCGCGAGCTGGCGGGAGGCAGAATCCTGCGTGATTCGGCGCCCTACGACAACCCGGGCTTTCCCGCGGCGCGCACGGCCACCCCGCTGGTGATTGCGGCGACCGCCGCAGACCGTGATTGGTACCGGCAGGAAGTGTTCGGGCCGGTGTCCTTTATCATCGCCAATGACGATGCCGAAGCCTGCCTGCAGGACGCTACCGGCAATGCCCGGGACTGTGGGGCGATCACCTCCCATGTCTACTCCATGGATCCTGCATTTCTGGGGCGGGCGGTGGAGGCCTATCATGCCGCCGGGGCCTCGGTAGCCTGCAACCTGACCGGCATGCCGATCAACTTTGCCGCTGCCTACTCGGATTTCCACGTCACCGGGCTCAACCCTGCCGGCAATGCCTGTCTTGCCGACCTCGCTTTTGTCAGTAACCGCTTCCGCATCCTGCAGAGCAAGTTCATGGGGGTCGCGCCAGCAGCCTGAGTGGCCGCTTCAGGGTCGGGCACTGGGCTGTCGGAACGCCAGGGCTTCGGCAACATGGCCGCAGTCGATACTGGCTGCTCCGGCCATATCCGCAAGGGTGCGTGCCACTTTCAGGCTGCGGTGCAGCCCGCGCCCCGACAGGTCCATGGCGTCGGCGGCCTGTTCCAGATCCTGCCTCGCTGCCGGCTCCAGCTTACACAGCTCACGAAACTGCGCATCGGGCAGCACCGCATTGGTGCAGCCCTGACGCTGCAGCTGACAGCTGCGCGCCGCGATGACCCGCGCCCGCACCGATGCTGAGCTTTCCGCCGCTGTCTGCTCCCGCAGCAGGCTTGCGGCGTCCAGGCGCGGCACCGACGCGTGCAGGTCGATCCGGTCCAGTAGCGGCCCGGAGAGGCGCTGGCGATAGCGCTGGATCTGATCCGGAGTGCAGCGGCAGGGTTGCTGGTCGTCACCGTGGAAGCCGCAGGGGCAGGGGTTCATCGCTGCGACGAGCTGAAAGCGCGCGGGGTAGGTGAACTTGTGGTTGGCCCGGGACAGGGTGATGGCGGCAGCTTCCATGGGTTCGCGCAACATGTCCAGCACCTGCCGGCTGAACTCGGGCAGCTCATCCAGGAACAGCACGCCACCGTGGGCCAGGCTGGCCTCGCCGGGGCGGGGCCGGGCGCCGCCTCCAACCAGGGCCGCGGCGCTGGCGCTGTGGTGGGGGCTGCGGAAGGGGCGTCGTCCCAGGTGCTCCAGGCTGGTACTGTCATAAAAGCTGTGCAGGGCGGCGCAGGTCAGTGCTTCCTCGGGGTCCGGTGGTGGCAGGATGCCGGGGAGCCGGCTGGCCAGAAGGGTCTTGCCAGTGCCGGGCGGTCCGCACAGCAGCAGGTTATGACCGCCGCTGGCGGCGATTTCCAGGGCGCGGCGGGCCAGGCTCTGGCCGGCAACGTCTGCAAGATCGGGGTAGATCAGCGCTGAGCTCTTCTCCGGGTGGGTGGGCGGTGTGGGCGAGAGCGGCTGGCGGCCATTAAGGTGCGCACACAGGGTCAGCAGGTCGGTTGCAGCGATGATGCGGCTGCCCGGCACCACCGCTGCCAGGGCAGCGTTGTCCGCCGGTGTCACCAGCGTGCGGTCTTCCCTGGCGCAGGCCTGGGCCGCGGGAATAATGCCTGGAATGGGGCGTATGGCGCCGCTGAGTGCCAGC
>JBLRXF010000018.1:0-16680 GCA_047920875.1 Haliea sp.
GCAATCGATTATCACACTGGGTAAAAGCCTGGACATGGTGGTGGTTGCTGAATGCGTCGAAACGGTGCAACAGCTGGGCATGCTGAAAAGCATGGATTGCGACCTTATCCAGGGCTATCTCTACAGCAGACCCCTGTCTGCGCTTGAGGCTGCAGGCTATCTGCTTTGCAGCCGGGTCGAGCAGGGGCGAGAGCTGTCTGATCGGATAGTGACAGGGCCAAGAGGCTAGGGCACCCTGCTGCAGCGATCATGCCGGCAAGGGGCGGGGGAGGGGCTGCTCAGGCCTTCTGCGTCCGTTTGGGATGTTTGCGCTCGGGATAGCAGGTCCTGCAGATATCGCAGACCCGGCCATCGCAGCCCCTCGCGCTGCAGAATTCGCGGCCATAGTAGATGATCTGCAGATGCAGGCGGTTCCAGTACTCGCGCGGGAACAGACGCTTCAGGTCGCGCTCGGTCTGTACGACATTCTTGCCGCTGCTCAGCCCCCAGCGTTGCGCCAGGCGATGGATGTGCGTGTCCACCGGAAAGGCGGGCACGCCGAAAGCCTGGGACATGACCACGCTGGCCGTCTTGTGGCCAACCCCGGGCAGGCGCTCGAGGGCCTCCATGTCCGCCGGGACCTCGCCGCCGTGTTCCTCCAGCAGCAGCTCGCTGAGCCGTTTGATAGCGCGGGATTTCTGTGGCGACAGGCCGCAGGGGCGGATGATGTCGCGAATCTGCTCCACCTCCAGTTGCGCCATGGCGGCGGGATTGTCGGCCAGGGCGAACAGGCCAGGGGTGACCTGGTTGACGCGCTCATCGGTACACTGGGCGCTGAGCAGGACGGCAATCAGCAGGGTGAAGGGATCCTTGTGGTCCAGAGGAATGGGCGTCTCGGGATACAGTTCCTGCAGCCGCTCGAGGATAAACGCCACCCGCTCAGGCTTGCGTAGCATGGTATTACAGCGTCTCCAGCAGCTGCACAATGCGCTGGGCCGCGAGCACGCAATCTTCCTGTGAGGCCACCAGCGCCATGCGTACCCGCCGGGCGCCGGGATTGCCGCTGTCCGTGTTCCGGGCCAGATAGCTGCCCGGGACCACTGTGACATGTTGCTGTGCATACAGTTGGCGGGCAAAGTCGGTGTCGCTGCCCGGAGTTTCCGGCCACAGGTAGAAGCCAGCATCCGGGCGCTGCACCCTCAGCTTTCCGTCCAGAATGGCCAGCACGGCGTCGAATTTCTCCCGGTACAGCTGGCGATTGACCCGCACGTGGTCCTCGTCACTCCAGGCGGCGCTGCTGGCGTGCTGATGGTGCAGCGGCATGGCGCAGCCGTGGTAGGTGCGGTAGCGGAGGAACTCGGCCAGCACCGCGGCGTCGCCGGCGACAAAGCCCGAGCGCAATCCGGGCAGATTGGAGCGCTTGCTCAGGCTGTGAAACACCACGCAGCGGCGATAGCTGTCATTGCCCATTGCGGAGCAGGCCTGCAGCAGTCCCGGTGGCGGTGCCGCCTCGTCGCTGTAGATCTCCGAGTAGCACTCGTCGCTGGCGATGATGAAATCGTGTTTTTCCGCCAACTCCACCAGCGCTTGCAGCTGTGGCAACGACATGACAGCGCCGCTGGGGTTGCCGGGGCTGCAGATGTAGAGCAGCTGGCAGCGTCGCCACCAGGCCTCCGGCACGCTGGCAAAGTCCGGCAGGTGGCCGCTGGCCGCTGTGGCATTGATAAAGCCCGGCTCGGCGCCTGCCAGCAGGGTCGCCCCCTCATAGATCTGGTAGAAGGGATTGGGGCTCAGCACCATGGCGTCGGGGCCGGCTGTTACCACCGCCTGGGCGAAGGCGAACAGGGCCTCGCGGGTGCCGTTGACGGGCAGAATCTGGGTTTGCGGATCGACTGCCGCGAGCTGGAAGCGCCGCTGCAGCCAGCCGGCAATGGCCTCCCGCAGGCTGTCCTCGCCCCGCGTGGCGGGGTAATTGGCCAGCAGTGGCAGCTGCGCCGCCAGTGCATCCAGCACAAACTGCGGTGAAGGGTGCCGCGGCTCGCCTATGGACAGCGGAATGTGGGCCAGGCTTGCGGGCGGGTGCAGATCCGCAAACAGGGCCCGCAGTTTTTCAAAGGGGTAGGGCTGCAGTCGATCCAGCAGGGTATTCATCGCTGCTCAGGTGCCCCCACCTGCTCGTCCAGCTGTTCGCGAATGGCGCGCTGGATGGTTGTACAAAGCACCGGATCGGTCAGCGGCTGCTGCTGGGCATCGGTTATGAAGAAGACGTCTTCGACCCGTTCGCCCAGGGTCTGGATTTTGGCCGCCTGCAGTTCCACACCGTGGTCGACAAAGATCCGCCCGATGCGCGCGAGCAGGCCGGGCCGGTCGCGGGATGACACCTCGAGCACGCTGACCTGCTTGATTTCGTCGATGGACATGCCGGTTTCTGTCGGTACCAGGAAGGACTTGACCTGACGCGGGGTCAGTCGCTGGATGTCCGGCGCCCTATCCAGGTTGGAGGCCAGGGCGCGGGTCAGGTGCTCCTTGATATGGCGCAGCCGGGCGCTTTCCTCGGCGATGGAGCTGCCGTCGGAGTTCAGCACGTAGAACGTGTCCAGGCTCATGCCGTCGCGGGCATTGTAGATACGGGCGTCGTGAACGCTAAGCTCCAGCTGCTCCAGTTCTGCGCAGACCCGCGAAAAGAGCTGGGCGTGGCTGCGGGCGTGGATGAATATCTGCGTTGTGTTGGCCACGCTGGAATCCGAGCTGTTGCGAATCAGCACCAGCGGCAAGTCGCGCTCATAGTGCCCGGCAATGGCCTCTGTGTGCCAGGCAATGTCTTCAGGTTTTTCCCGCAGGAAGTAGTCCTCGCCCTGTTCGCGCCAGAGATCCTCCAGCTCCTCCAGGGTGAAGCCGCGGTATTCCAGCAGGTCCGAAGCCGTCTTGCGTGTCTGCTGGATCCAGACCTGCTTGTCGACTGGATTCTCCAGGCCGCGGCGCAGGGCCCGGCGGGTGCCGGTATAGAGCTGACGCAGCAGACTGCCGCGCCAGGCGTTCCAGAGCGTGGGATTGGTGCCGTTGATATCCGCCACGGTCAGGGTGAACAGATAGTCCAGCCGGTCCAGGTCGCCGACGTGGTGGGCAAACTGCTGGATCACATCGGGATCGGAGATGTCCTTGCGCTGGGACACGGCCGACATGGTGAGGTGGTTGCGCACCAGCCACGCTACCAGCTCGGTGTCCTGATCGCTGAGACCGTGCTCGCGACAGAAACGCTCGGCGTCCACCGCGCCCAGCTCGGAATGGTCACCGCCCCGGCCCTTGCCGATATCGTGGTAGAGGCCGGCAAGGTACAGCAGCTCGATCTTCGGCAGACGCCGGGCCACCCGGCTGGAGACGGGAAAGCGCTCGTCGAATTCGGGTTTCTGGAAGCGCCGCATATACTGGATTACTTCCAGAGTATGCGCATCCACGGTATAGGTGTGGAACAGGTCGTGCTGCATCTGGCCGACGATGCGGCCGAACTCGGGCAGGTAATTGCCCAGTACCCCGTAGCGGGTCATGCTGCGCAATAGGCGGGTCATGTTATAGGGAACGCGCAGGATCTCGAGAAAGGTGGCACGGTTGCGCGGATCCGCGCGGAAGGTGCTGTTGACCAGGTGTCTGTGTTCCCGTATCAGGCGGATGGTCGGTGTGCCCACGCCAATAATGCCGGGCTCCCGGCCCGCCAGCACGAACACTTCGAGCAGGGTGTTGGGGTCGGTGCTGAACAGGTCGTCGCGCAGGGCTTCGATGTACCCATTGCGCACCTGGAAGCGCTCGTTGAGGATCCTGATGTCATCCACAGTGTCTGCCCGCAGGATGACCTGGTCGAAGTTCTGGATCAGGAGCTCGTTCAATTCCCCCAGGGCCAGGGCCCAGCGGTAATAGGTTTGCATGAACTGCTCAACCGCCAGCTTCTCGTCATCCTGGAAACCCCACATGGCGGCCAGTTCGCGCTGATGGTCAAACAGCAGCCGGTCCTCTTCGCGACCGGCAATCAGGTGCAGGGCATGGCGGACCTGCCACATGAAGTCCCGTCCCCGAAGCAGCATCTTGCGCTCGTCAGGAGTGAGAAATTCGCCGGTGTCCATTGACTCCAGGGAGTCGGCGCCAAAGTGGCGCTCGGCGATCCAGGCAATGATCTGCAGGTCGCGCAATCCGCCAGGCGAACTCTTGACGTTGGGTTCGAGGTTGTACTCGGTGTCGGCAAATTTCGCGTGGCGTTCCCGCTGTTCCTGCAGCTTGGCGCGAAAAAAATCCGCGCTGGGCCACATGTGCCTGGGGCTGGTCAGTTCCCTGACCTCTGCCATGAGGGCCGCCGGGCCGCGAATAACCCTGGTCTCCATGAGATTGGTAAGTATGGTGATGTCCCGCTGCGCCTTGGCACAGCATTCGCTGACGGTGCGCACGCTGTGGCCGACACTCAGCCCCAGATCCCATAGCTGAGTCAGGAATTTCTCCAGCTGCTCGTGGCAGCGTTCGCTGTCCTCACCGAGCAGAACCAGAATGTCGATATCCGAATGCGGGTGCAGTTCGCCGCGGCCGTAGCCGCCGACTGCGACCAGAGCCGGCTCGACGCCGAGCCAGTCGCAGCTGTCCCAGAGAGCGCCCAGCAGTTCATCCATGAACTGCGCGCGCAGGTGCAGCAGCCGCGCCACGCGGGTGCCATGGCGAAACTCCGCATGCAGGTAATCCGCAGCGGACTTGAGGGCCTGTTTGCCGATCTTGAGGGTGTCGCCGCGGCTGATGGCTGCGGCAAAAGCGGCCGGCTCGAACAACTCCGGAGGCAGGCTGTCGTCCCGGTCGGTCATGGCAGGGGTGATCTCAGAAGGGCTCATTGCTGCGCCGGGTGAAAACCTCACAGCCGTCGGCAGTTACCCCCAGGGTATGCTCCCACTGGGCGGACAGGCGGCCGTCGCGCGTGGTCACGGTCCAGCCGTCCTTCTGGTTCAGCTTGGTGTGACGTCGCCCGGCGTTGATCATGGGTTCGATGGTGAAGGTCATGCCCTGTTCCAGCACCAGTCCGGTGCCCTTGCGGCCGTAGTGCAGTACTTGCGGGTCTTCGTGAAAAATCTGGCCGATACCGTGGCCACAGTACTCCCTCACCACAGAGTAGTAGTTTTTTTCCGCGTGTTGCTGAATCACCGCGCCGATATCGCCGAGCGTGGTACCCGGGCGAACGATGTCGATGGCCTGATACAGGCACTCCTGGGTGACCTTGATCAGGCGCTCGGCGTGGGCGGCGACCTCGCCGACCTGCACCATGATGCTGCTATCGCCGTGGTAGCCATCCTTGAGCACCGTAACGTCGATATTGATGATGTCCCCGGATTTGAGCTTCTTGTTCTCGGAGGGGATGCCGTGGCAGACGACCTCGTTCACCGAGGTGCAGATGGAGCGCGGAAAACCGTGGTAGTCCAGTGGGGCGGGGATGGCATGCTGTACCCGGGTGATGTGCTCATGGCAGATGCGGTCCAGTTCTCCGGTAGTGATACCGGGCACCACCAGAGGCTCGATCATCTCCAGCACTTCGGCGGCCAGCCGGCCGGCAATCCGCATTTTCGCTATCTCGGCCTCGGTCTTGATCGTAACAGCCATGTTTTACCTAATCTTTCGGGGTTTGACGCGATGCGGGAGCACACCCACAGGCGAACCGGCCGGGCATTATCGCCCGCGGAGCGGGCTCCCACAAGGTCGAACGTCGATTGTAGGAGCGCGCTCCGCGCGCGATCGCCCGCGGACGAGGTGAATGGCCGCGCAGCGGCCAGAGAGGGTGGCCTGGGCCAGCGGGCTCCCACATTTACCCGCGCAAATTGGCCTTCTCAGTGCGCCCCGTATGTGGTATAAAGCGCGCCTTCTTTTTAGGGTGGCTGCGTGGCAGGCACCGCCGAAAAGAAGAAAACCCTAACGTCGCACACATATCGACACCTGCGCCAGGGTGCCGGCTACGGCCGGTTTGGCACACGGGATATGTGGAGGATTAACCCAATACACAGGTATTTATCATGTCGCAAACTCAAGTAAGCATGCGCGATCTGCTGCAGGCCGGCGTTCATTTTGGCCACCAGACCCGCTACTGGAACCCGAAGATGGATCGTTACATCTTCGGTGCCCGCAACAAGATCCACATCATCAACCTCGAGCACACGGTGCCGGCCTTCAACGAGGCGCTGGTCCTGGTGCAGCGCCTGGCTGGCAACAAGAACAAGATTCTGTTCGTCGGCACCAAGCGCGCCGCCGGCAAGATCATCAAGGAGCAAGCCGAGCGTGCCGGCATGCCCTACGTCAGCCACCGCTGGCTGGGCGGCATGCTCACCAACTACAAGACCATCCGCGCCTCTATCAAGCGCCTGCGCGATCTCGAAGCTCAGCAGACGGACGGCACCTTTGCCAAGCTGACCAAGAAAGAAGCCCTGATGCGCACCCGCGACATGGAGAAGCTGGAGCGCAGCATCGGCGGGATCAAGGATATGGGTGGCCTGCCCGACGCGCTGTTCGTGATCGACGTTGACCACGAGCGCATTGCCATCACCGAAGCCAACAAGCTGGGTATCCCGGTGATCGGCATTGTCGACACCAACAGCAACCCGGACGGGGTCGACTACGTGATCCCCGGCAACGACGACGCCATTCGCGCGGTCAAGCTCTACGTCAGCGCTGTGGCTGATGCCTGCCTTGCCGGCAAGGCTGATTCCGGTGACATGAGCGCGGTGCGCGACGAGTTCGTGGAAGTCGATGCTGCTGCGGCCTCCGCCACCCCGGCGGCAGCTGCCGAGTAAACAGCCGACCCCGGCACGGCCGTCAGGTCTGCGCCGGGGCTCCCCGTCCTCCGTCCGGAGGTACACGCACAAGCATACAGAGCCCCAGCCGGGGCCGTAGCAGGAGGAACAACCATGTCTGCAGTATTGGTCAAGGAATTACGTGAGCGCACCGGTCTGGGCTTGCTCGAGTGCAAGAAAGCGCTGGCGTCCGCCGATGGCGACATCGAGAAAGCGATTGAGGAGCTGCGCAAGTCCAGCGGCATGAAGGCGGCGAAAAAAGCCGGACGCACTGCAGCGGATGGCGTCGTTGCCACACGCATTGCCGAGGACGGCAGCTACGGCATAGTTGCCGAAATCAACAGTGAAACCGACTTCGTCGCCCGCGACGAAAACTTCCTCGGCTTCGTCAAGAAAGTGGTTGATGCGGCGTTCGAAGGCCGTCAAACCGATGTCGAGGCCCTGATGGCGGGTGAGCTGGAAGCGGCTCGCGAAGCGCTGGTGCAGAAAATTGGCGAGAATATCGGTGTGCGGCGTATTCACCTCATCACCGCCGATGCCGGCGTGGTGGGCGCCTACGTCCACGGCAACAACCGCATCGCGGTGCTGGTGGAATTGAAGAACGGTGATCAGGATCTGGCCAAGGACGTGGCCATGCACGTAGCCGCGGTGAACCCCCAGGTGGTTTCGCCCGACGACATGCCGGCAGAGCTGATTGAGAAGGAGCGCGAGATCTACACCGTGCAGGCCCAGGATTCCGGCAAGCCTGCGGAAATCGTCGAGAAAATGATTGGCGGCCGGATCAAGAAGTTCCTCGCAGAAAACAGTCTGGTGGAGCAGGCGTTCGTCAAGGATCCCGACATTACGGTCGGCAAGCTGGTGGCTGCAGCCGGCGCCCAGGTGCTCTCTTTCGTCCGCTTTGAAGTGGGCGAGGGCATTGCCCGGGAGCAGGTCGACTTCGCTGCCGAGGTTGCCGCCCAGCTCAAGGGCTGAGGATTGGCAGGGCAATCGAGAACGGGGCCCAGGCCCCTTTTTTTGTGGCAACAATGAGCCGCCGGCGGTCCCCGCGGCGGCAGTTTCTGGGTCTGGGCACTAGGGAGCTGGCTCTTTGTCCTGTAATATAGCTGCACTTCGGGAGAAATCAGATATGCCACAGGCTGCGGGCGACAAGAAATACAAGCGGATTCTGCTGAAACTCAGCGGCGAGGCCCTCACCGGTAGCGAAAAGTTCGGCATTGACCCGAAGATACTCGATCAGCTGGCCCTGGAAATTGGTCAGCTCGTGGGTATCGGAGTGCAGGTGGGCCTGGTGGTGGGCGGTGGCAATCTGTTCCGCGGCGCGGCCCTGCAATCTGCGGGCCTCGATCGCGTCACTGGCGACCACATGGGCATGCTGGCCACAGTGATGAATGCCCTCGCCCTGCGCGATGCCCTTGAGCGCTCGAACATCGCCACCCAGGTCATGTCATCGATCCCCATGAGCGGCGTTGTAGACCACTACGACCGGCGCAAGGCCATCCGCGCCATCAGCAACGGCGACGTTGTCATTTTCTGTGCCGGCACCGGCAATCCTTTTTTTACCACCGATTCCTCTGCTTGCCTGCGTGGCATCGAAATCGACGCGGAGCTGGTGCTGAAGGCGACCAAGGTGGACGGTGTGTATTCGGCTGACCCCATGAAAGTCGCCGATGCAGTAAAGTATGAGCACCTGAGCTATGACGAGGTGCTGGACAGGAAGTTGGAAGTCATGGATCTCACGGCCATCTGTCTCTGCCGTGACCACAAGATGCCGGTCCGCGTGTTCAAGATGGAAGATCGCGGAGCGTTGCTGAGCATTGTACGCGGCGGCCAGGAAGGGACACTGATCCAGTAGTCCTGGCCGTTTCAGCAAGGAGAGAAAAAGAGTGATTGAACACGTCAAGAGTGAAGCCAGAGAGAGAATGGAGAAGAGCCTTGAGGCTCTGGTGCACCATTTCAACAAGATCCGCACCGGTCGCGCCCACCCCAGCATCCTGGATTCGGTCAAGGTTGAGTACTATGGCGCCGAGACGCCGCTTAACCAGATGGCCAACATCAATGTGGAAGATGGCCGTACCCTGGCGCTGACGCCCTGGGATCGCTCCATGATCCCCCAGATTGAGCGCGCCATCATGAAGTCTGATCTGGGCCTGAACCCGGCCACCTCCGGCGAGGTGATACGGATTCCCATGCCAGCGCTCACCGAGGAGACCCGCAAGGGTTTTATTCGCCAGGCTCGCAGTGAGGCAGAGGCCGCCAGGGTTTCGGTTCGCAACGCTCGCCGCGATGCCATGAACATGCTCAAGGAGCTGGTGAAGGAGAAGGATATCAGCGAAGACGATGAACGCCGCGGTCAGGATAACGTACAAAAATTGACCGACGACCACGTCGAGCGCATTGACAAGTTGTTGGCGGCCAAAGAAGCCGACTTGATGGAAATCTGATCCCATCCAGGGTATGCCCACTCACGAAACGCCAAGCTCCCCAGGCCCCGCCACGACGCCGCGCCATGTTGCGATTATCATGGATGGCAACAACCGCTGGGCCCGGCGCCAGGGCTTGCCGGGTCACGCAGGCCATCGCGCCGGTGTCGAAGCAGTGCGCGGCGTTTTGCGCGCCTGCCGCCAGCACCGGATTGAAGTGCTCACCCTGTTTGCTTTCAGCAGTGAAAACTGGGGGCGTCCGCAGCCCGAGGTGAGAGCGCTGTTGGCCTTGCTCTCGCGCTATTTGCGCAGTGAAGTGCGAGCTTTGCACCAGGACGGCGTGCGCCTGCGCTTTATTGGTGAGCGCGGTCGCTTCAGTGAGCGACTGCAGCGTCTGATGAGCAACGCTGAGCACCTGACTCGCGACAACAGCGTAGCCACAGTGGTCATTGCTGTCGACTACGGCGGCCGCTGGGATATTGCCCAGGCGGCACGCAAATTGGCTGAGCGAGTTGTAGCAGGAACCTTGCAGCTGACAGATATCACTGAGTCTGCGGTCGGTCGTGAAGTCGCAATCAGCGACCTGCCGGCGCCGGATTTGTGCATTCGCACCGGGGGTGATGCCCGCATCAGCAATTTCATGCTCTGGCACTGTGCCTACAGTGAGCTGTACTTCACCAACATACTGTGGCCGGATTTTGGCGAGCTGGAATTTGCCCGGGCACTGGCAGACTATGCCCGCCGCGAGCGCCGTTTTGGTGTGCGCGAGCCCGACGGTCTCCTCACCGGAGTGGGCAGCGATGCTTAGGCAGCGGGTGATAACTGCCCTGGCCATGGCCGTTCTGTTTCTTGCGGCGGTGCTGCTGCTGCCGCTGTTTCCCCTCGCCATGGCATTTGCGCTGGTCGTGGTACTCGGTGCCTGGGAATGGGCGCGACTGGCGGGCTGGCAGTCTGCCGCGGGGCGCCTGCTGTTTGCAGCGACGCTGGCCGGTCTGCTGGTATTTCTTTACGCCTACGCGGAGCTTGGCAGCGAACCGCGGCGCGAGCAGATACAGCCACTGCTGGGCGTTGCCTGCCTGTGGTGGTCATTCTCCCTGTTGTGGGTCAAGAGTTATCCGGCCAGTGCGGCGCTCTGGCACAGCCGGATCATGCGCAGTCTGATGGGCCTGCTCATACTCTCCAGCGCCTGGCTGGCGGCGGTCTATCTGCTGACCTTCCCGCGCGGTGGTTTGCTGATGGTGGCCCTGGTGCTGGTGGTGGCCGCTACCGACATTGGCGCTTATTTTACCGGTACTCGCTTTGGCCGCCACAAACTGGTGGCGCGCGTCAGCCCTGCCAAGACTTGGGAGGGTTTCTGGGGTGGCATGGCCTGTGCCGTGCTGCTGGCGCTGGCGCTCTGGTCGGTCATTCCCGCACAGATGGCCCATGTCAGCCTGGCTGCGGTGGTAGCGATAGTGCTGCTGACCGCGCTGGCGTCAGTGTTGGGTGACCTCACCGTGAGCATGGTGAAGCGTGAAAGCGGCGTCAAGGACAGCGGTTCCCTGTTGCCCGGGCACGGTGGCCTGCTGGACCGTCTGGACAGCCTGTGCAGCGCGGCGCCGGTATTTGCCCTCGGCCTGCTGCTGGCGGGGTGGTAAGGGTGGCGAGCGTGCAGAATGTGGCGATCCTTGGCAGTACCGGTTCCATCGGCGTCAGCACCCTGGATGTGATCGCGCGGCATCCGCAAGCGCTGCGGGCCTGGGCGCTGGCGGCCAATCGTTCGGTGGCAAGCATGGCCGAGCAGTGTCTGCGTTTCCAGCCTCGCTACGCGGTGATGATGGACCCGGATGCCGCTGCCGAACTGGAGGCTCTGCTGGCCGGGGAGTGTGACACCCAGGTGCTGGCGGGCGCGGAGGGACTGGAGCATGTTGCGACCCACGAAGCCGTGGATGCCGTAATGGCGGCCGTGGTCGGGGCTGCCGGTCTTCCGTCGACCCTGGCTGCGGCGCGGGCGGGCAAGCGGATTTTGCTGGCGAATAAAGAGTCACTGGTCATGGCCGGTCACCTGCTGATGGCAGCGGCGCGCGACGCAGGCGCACTTTTGCTGCCCATAGACAGCGAGCATAACGCCATATTCCAGTGTCTGCCGGTGGACAGCAGTGGTCGCCCGGGCTTGACGGGAGTCAGCAAGGTGCTGTTGACCGCTTCCGGCGGACCCTTCCGGCAGTGGACGCCCGAGGCGATTGCCGCGGCGACGCCGGATCAGGCGTGCGCGCATCCCAACTGGTCCATGGGCAGAAAAATATCAGTCGATTCCGCTACCCTGATGAACAAGGGTCTGGAGTTGATCGAGGCCTGCTGGCTGTTCGACCTGACGCCGGAGCAGGTTGACATTGTGGTGCATCCTGAGAGCATTGTGCACTCCATGGTACAGTACACGGACGGTTCGGTGCTGGCACAGCTGGGTAATCCGGATATGCGTACGCCGATAGCCTATGGCCTGGGCTGGCCCCAGCGCTTGCAATCCGGAGTGGCCTCGCTGGACCTGGTGGCGCTGTCGAAGCTGCATTTCGAGGCGCCGGATGAGGGCCGGTTCCCCTGCCTGCGCCTTGCCCGGGAGGCTATCGCTACCGGGGGTACGGCGATGGCGGTGTGCAACGCCGCCAATGAGGTCGCAGTAGAGGCGTTTCTCTGCGGAGGTATCGGTTTCGGCGATATCCCGCGCGTTATCGAGGCGACTCTCGAGCAGGTTACCGCCGTTGAACCGAGCTCTCTCGCTGTGGTCGAAGCTGCGGACAGGGACGCCCGCCAGGCGGCGGTTGAGCAGCTGGCCCGGTTCGGGGTCGGTAGCCTTGAGACTTTGGAGCGTTAATGGATCTGGCCTACACCATAGGCATCACCCTTATCACCCTGGGCGTGCTGGTCGCCGTGCATGAATACGGTCATTTCTGGGTTGCCCGGCGCTGCGGCGTCAAGGTGCTGCGTTTTTCCATCGGCTTCGGCAAGTCCCTCTATACCTGGCACGATCGCCACGGCACTGAATACTGCATTGCAGTGATTCCGCTGGGTGGCTACGTCAAGATGCTGGACGAACGGGAGGGCAATGTTCCCGCGGCTGAGCTGGAACAGGCCTTCAACCGGAAACCTGTGCTGCAGCGCATTGCCATTGTTGCCGCGGGGCCTCTGGCGAACTTCGCCCTGGCGATTGTTGCCTACTGGTTTCTGTTTATGGGCGGTGAATCCGGCTACGCGCCGGTGATCGGGTCGGTGCAGTCCGGCTCGGTGGCCGACGCCGCGGGTCTCAAGGCCGGACAGGAGATCATTGCGGTGGACGGGGCGGAGACCCCGACCTGGCAGGCCCTGAGCTTCCGTCTGCTGGACCGTATCGGCGACACGGGCAGCATCCGGTTTACCGTCAAGGAACCCGGGTCGGACATGCTGATCCAGTCCGAAGCGCCGCTGCAGCGCTGGCTTTCGGAGCAGGAGGAACCGGATCTCTTTGGTGGCCTGGGTGTCAGCATGTACACCCCCGAGGTGCCACCGGTGGTCAACGAGGTCGTCGCAGACAGCCCCGCTGCCCGCGCTGGGCTGCAGGTCGGTGACCGGGTGCTGAGTGCCGACGGCATTGCCATGCCTCAGTGGATGGACTGGGTGGCCTATGTGCGCGAGCGCCCCGGCCAGCGTATCGAGCTGGAGCTGCTGCGTGGCGAGCAGCTTGAAATCGCAAGCATCATCCCCGATGGGGAGACAGATGCCAGCGGTGCGCTGGTGGGTCGCGTCGGGATCGCTGTGGCCATGCCAGCGATGCCCCCGGAGATGATCCGCCAGTTTCAGCGGGGGCCACTGCAATCTCTCGGGGCCGCCGTCACCCGCACCGGCGAGCTCACCAGCTTCACGCTCTCCTCAATCAAAAAGATGTTGCAGGGCCTGATCTCACCAAAAAACTTGAGTGGCCCCATTACCATTGCTAAAGTGGCGTCCGCCTCCGCCAAGTCGGGCCTGGAGTCCTGGATCGGTTTCCTCGCCCTGCTGAGCGTCAGTCTTGGGGTGCTCAATCTGCTGCCCATACCGGTGCTGGACGGTGGTCATCTCTTGTACTACACCATGGAGTTGCTGGCAGGGCGGCCAGTACCCGAGAAAATACAGGCATTGGGGTATCAGCTGGGTCTGTTCATGATCCTCGGGATCATGGCTTTGGCGCTATATAACGACTTTGCGCGCCTCTAGCCGGGTGAACGCAGCCGGTACTTACACAATCATGACCTTGGGATCGGGCCTTATCCGGTGTTTGGAAAAACTGTGAAAAGACGCATACAACTGGTGTTGGCAATGTTCTTGCTGGCGCTTTCGCCCTTGGCTCAGTCCCAGGATGCCTCCTTTATCGTCGCCGACATTCGGGTTGAAGGTCTGCAGCGGATATCCGCTGGCTCGGTCTTTGCGGCGATGCCGCTGGCCGTAGGGGACCTGATCAACGCGGAAGCGATACGCGCCGCCTCGCGCAGCCTGTTTGCCACCGGCAATTTCGACGACATCCGCATCGGCCGTGACGGCAACGTGCTGGTCATCATCGTGGTGGAGCGGCCCAGCATCAGCGAGATCAACATCGAGGGCAACAAGGCCATCAAAACAGAGGCTTTGCTTGACGGCCTGCGCGGCGCCGGGCTGGCAGTGGGCCAGGTGTTCCAGCGCTCTACCCTGGAAGGCATGCAGCTTGAGCTGCAGCGGCAGTACGTACAGCAGGGTCGCTACGATGCCAGCATCGAAACCGAAGTGCTGCCGGAACCGCGCAATCGCGTGTCGGTCAATATCGACGTCGACGAAGGCACGGTTGCCGCGATCAAGCACATCAATATTGTCGGTAACGAAGTCTTCGACGACGAGGAACTGACCGACCTGTTTGCGCTGAAGACCACGGGCTGGTTCTCCTTCTTTACCAATAACGACAAGTACTCCCGGGAAAAGCTCACCGGTGATCTGGAAACCCTGAGCTCCTGGTACCTCGATCGAGGCTACCTGCAGTTCTCCATCGACTCCACCCAGGTGTCGGTGTCCCCCGACAAGAAGGCGGTGTACATCACAGCCAACGTCACCGAGGGCGAGAAGTTCACGGTGAGCGCTGTGGATCTGTCCGGTGACCTGGTGCTGCCTGAATCGGATCTCAATCGCTATGTACTGGTCTCCGAGGGGCAGACCTTCTCCCAGCAACTGGTGACGTCCACCGAGGAGTTCATGACTCGCCGTCTGGGCAATGAAGGCTACAACTTCGCCAAGGTCACCGGGATTCCGGAGATCAACGAGGACGACAACACGGTTGCGCTGAAGTTTTTTGTCGACCCGGGCAAGCGCACCTATGTGCGCCGGATCAGCTTCAAGGGCAACCAGAAAACGGCCGACGAGGTGCTGCGCCGCGAGATGCGGCAGATGGAAAGCGCGCCTGCGTCCGCTGCCGCCATCGAGCAATCCCGGATCCGGCTGGAGCGGCTGGGCTACTTCAGCAGGGCCACCGTGGATACGCCCGAAGTGGCGGGGCACGACGATCTGATCGACGTGGATTTCACCGTTGAGGAGCAGTCCTCGGGCAGTATCGGCGCCAGCTTCGGCTATGCCCAGGATGCGGGCCTGATCTTTGGCCTCAATCTGCAGCAGGACAACTTCCTCGGCACCGGCCGCCGGATCGGCGTTGGCCTGAACTCTTCCCGCTACCAGGATCTGTACAGTTTCAACTACACCAATCCCTACTTTACTGAGGACGGCGTCAGCCGCGGCTTCAGCGTCTTTTACCGTTCCACCGACCTGTCCGAAATCAACGTAGCGCGCTATACCACGGATACGCTCGGCACCTCGCTGAACTTTGGCTACCCGATCAAGGAAACCCAGCGTCTGGGCTTCAGCTTCGGCGTGGCCAACACGGACATTACCGCCGGCCGCTTCGCGGTGCAGGAAATCAAGGCCAGCCCGCGCCTGGTGGATGGGGTCGACGGTTACTACGAGAGCACCCGTCTGCCTGACGGCAGCTATACAGGCCCGGAAACCTTCCTGCCCATTGCCGAGTTGCCGCCGGAGGCGCTGACGATTCCGCCTGAAGCCGGTTTTCTTGATCTCAACGGCGATCAGTTCCTGAACTGGACGACCTCCGTCAGCTGGACCCAGTCCACCCTGAACCGGGGTATCCTGGCGACCCGCGGCGCCTCCCAGTCCCTGGTATTCGAACTCGCAGTACCCGGCTCCGATGCCGAATTCTACAAACTCGTCTACCGGGGTGAGCGCTTCTTCCCCATTACCAACGAGTGGATTGTTCGGGTCCGTGGCGAGCTGGGTTATGGGGACGGCTACGGCAGTACCACCAACCTGCCCTTCTTCGAACATTTCTTTTCCGGTGGTTTTGGCTCCGTGCGCGGTTTCGAAAGCAACACCCTGGGGCCGCGCGGCACGCCAGCCAGCCTGTACGACATCAACCAGCCGGTGACCGAGGTGGACGAGGAGGGGCGGCCGACTCAGGTGGGTGGAGAGGACGGTCGGCTGTTCGGCTACGTGGTCGATCCCCAGACTGGCAAGCTCCTGTTCAATACCATCAACACCGAGCCCGACCCCTTTGGCGGTAACGCCCTGATTGAGGGCAGCGTAGAGCTGCTGTTTCCGCTGCCTTTTCTCAAGGATCGCAGCAAGCTGCGCTCGGCGTTCTTCTTCGACGCCGGTAACGTGTTCAATACCAAGTGTTCCAGCAACCAGATCAACTGCTTTGATATCGATGCGGATGAGCTGCGCTACTCGGTGGGCGTTGGCGTGACCTGGATCACAGGCTTTGGCCCCATGAGCTTCAGCCTGGCCAAGCCGCTGAACGAGTCCGATCAGGATGAGCGGGAAATATTCCAGTTCTCGCTGGGCCGGGGTTTCTGATTTCTTTCATTCCAACATTGGAGAGTATTTGTGTCTAACGTGTTTAAAGCTGTCCTGATCAGTGCTGCGCTGCTGCTGCCGTCCATCGGCTGGGCCCAGGGCAAGATTGCCGTGGTCAACCTGGAGCAGGCTATTCTGCAGACCGATCATGCGCAGAAACGCCTGAATACCGAACGCAATACCGATGCCTACAAGTCCGACAAGGCGGAGTTCGACCGGCTCAAGGAAGAGCTGGACAAGATGGTGCAGGATTTTCAGAAGGACGTTGCGGTGATGAGCCAGGACCAGCAGCTGGCTGCTCGCCGTCGCCTGGCCAGCAAGCAGGCTGATCTGGAGCATGTGGCTGGCAAGCTGCAGCAGTCCGAGCAGGAAGTGGGCCAACTGCTGTTGCAGGAAATGTCTCCCAAGGTTCAGGAAGTCCTGCAGGAACTCATTACCGCTGAAGGCATTGGCCTGTTGCTGCAGCGCGGCTCCGTGATTCACGCGGATGCGGGTTACAGCATTACCGCCAAGGTGACCGACAAGCTGAACCAGGCCTTCACCGAGTAAGCGCTGGCGTGTACTCCCTGGGAGAACTTGCGGAAACCCTGGGGGTGCGCCTG
>JBLRXF010000019.1:0-16646 GCA_047920875.1 Haliea sp.
CATCAAGAAGGCCATGCTCCGGGTAGATAGCTGGCTGCAGGGGTCGGGTGTGGACGCCCGTACAATCATGCAGGTGCACGACGAACTGGTACTGGAGGTGGCGGCCGATGCCGTGCCGGAGGTTCGCCAGACCCTCTGTGAGTTGATGAGTGAGGCGGCTGAGCTGGCGGTGCCGCTGCTGGTTGAAGCCGGCGTCGGAAAAAATTGGGATGAGGCGCACTGAGTCGCGGAACTTTCCCGCGCCAGGCCAGTCATACTTGCCGTAGCATGCTGCTACAGTCCCGCAGGTCTCTCTCCATCGACCTTTCGCGGGGCATGTCTCTTCCCCAGAGACCCAAGCTGTCCCGGTTGCCTGTCCCCCTACAGGCAGCCGGGTTTTTTATTCTTCCCTGTTTTCTCCTTCACCATCATCCTCCAAAGCTTCAGCGGCATCCTCCATCCAGGGTTCGGTAAGCCAGGTATTGAGCACGGCAATGAGTTCCTTGTGGCCACTGTGCTTGAGTGCGGAAAATAGTTGCACGCTGACGAGTTCCCCGTACTGACGAAGTTCCTTCTGCACCTGCAACAGGGTGTTGCGGGCGGGGCCGTTCTTGAGCTTGTCGGCCTTGGTCAACAGTATGTGTACCGGCATGCCGGCGGCAATTGCCCAGGCCAGCATTTGCTGATCGAAGGTCTGCAGGGGGTGACGCACGTCCATCAGCAGTACCAGGCCGCGCAGGCTCTCTCTTTTTTGCAGGTAATTTTCCAGTTGCCGGGTCCATTCTCGCTTGACCGCCAGGGGTACTTTGGCAAAGCCGTATCCGGGGAGGTCTACCAGGCGCTGCTGCTCACTCAGGGAAAAGAAGTTGATCAACTGGGTACGCCCGGGTGTCTTGGAGGTGCGGGCGAGTTTGGTATTCTCTGTCAAGCTGTTGATTGCTGAGGATTTTCCCGCGTTGGAGCGGCCGGCAAACGCCACTTCCCAGCCACTGTCTTCCGGGCATTGGGACAGCTTGCTGGCGCTGGTCAGGAAACTGGCGCTGCGGTAGTCGGGATTGGCCGGGGCCGGGGATTGCATCTGGGGAGCTGCCTTTTTTGCGCTGGGTAAGTCGTATATAATGCCACAGCTTTTTTACTGGCCGTGGGAAATCTCCCGGCCGGCACCACCCAGCGACCAGCAGAGGTATAGCATGAAGAAATTGTTAGCAGTCAGTGCAATGTTGTTTGCTGCCAGTGCAGTGGCACAGCCGCCCATGGACAAATACAACAAAGCCTGTGCCGTTTGCCACAACGCCGGCGTAGCAGGCGCAGCCAAGACCGGTGATGTCGCAGCTTGGGCACCCAAGCTGGAGAAAGGGATGGATGCGCTGGTGGCGTCGGTCAAGAGCGGCCTCAACGCCATGCCGCCCAAAGGCATGTGCTTTGACTGCACCGATGAAGACTACGTCGCCCTGATCACTTACATGTCCTCGCCTGCAGAGTAATCTGCCGGTTCCAACTATCCAGATCTGGAAGAGTCATGAAGAAAGTTCTTGTTCTCTGCGGTGCCCTGCTGGGCTTCGCTCACTCCGCCGGTGCGGCTGTACCCTTTGTCAAGGGTGATGCCGCTGCGGGAGAGCCGCTGACTGCCATATGTTCGGCATGTCACGGCGCTGATGGCAATAGCCTGGCTCCGACTTTCCCGAAGCTCGCCGGGCTGGGTGAGCGCTACCTGTACAAGCAGTTGCTGGATATTCGCGACGGGGCCCGTCCGATTCCGACCATGGCAGGGCAGGTGGACAACATGACCAACCAGCAGTTGGCTGACATAGCGGCTTACTACGCCGCGCAGCCAATCAGCGGTAGCCAGACGGACCCGGAACTGTTGGCACTTGGGGAGAAGGTCTATCGCGCCGGTATCGCTGATCGCAAGGTTGCTGCTTGCATCGGTTGTCACTCGCCTAACGGCAAGGGCAACGGACCGGCCGGCTATCCGGCTCTTGCGGGTCAGCACCCTGAGTACATAGCCACCCAACTGCGGGAGTACCGCAAGGGTTACGAGGATCCTGCAGGGCGCACCAACGACGGTGACACCAGAATCATGCGCAGCAACGCCTTTGGCCTCAGTGACATGGAGATTGAAGCTGTTGCCAGCTATGCTGCCGGTCTGAGATAGTTTGCTCACCGCTGTTCGCGCGCGCAGGAAGGTGGCCCCTTGGCCACCTTTTTTGTCGGGGGTAGAACGCCGCGGCTGAATCATGGTCTGATGAGCAACACACAACGATGGAGAGCTCCATGCTAAAGCGTTTCCTGGCCCTGGCCCTGGCCCTTGCCCTGGTAGTACTGGCCCCGCTGGCGGTTGTTGCCCAAGAGGCACAAACCTGGGAAGAGGGGACTCACTACGATCTCATTACACCTGCGATTCGCACCGCGGATCCGGCCAAGGTCGAGGTGGTGGAATTCTTCTGGTACGGTTGCGGCCACTGCTACACCTTCGAGCCGCTGGTGAGCCGCTGGAAAAAGACGCTTGATGAGGACGTCACTTTCATCGGCTCACCGGCGGTGTGGAACAAGCCCATGGAACTGCACGCGGCCATGTACTACGCAGCCGACGTCCTGGGTGTGCTCGATTCATTGCACACGGTGATGTTTCAGGCCATGAACGTCGACGGCAAGCGCCTCGCCTCGGAAGGCGAGATCCGGAATCTTTTTACCGCCAACGGCGTCAGCGCCGAGGATTTTGACAAGGCCTACAGCTCCTTCGGAGTCAGCAGTCAGGTGCGGCAGGCCAACAGCCGGGCGCGCGCGGCGAAGATCACCGGCACCCCGGAGATGATGGTGAACGGCAAGTATCGCATCAGCACCCGCAAGGCCGGCAGCCAGGCCAACATGCTGAAAATTGCCGATTTCCTCATTGAAAAGGAGCGTGCCGCAATTACTGCACCGGCAAGCGTCTCCTGATCCTGCCGGGTTAGCATTCCGGCCCCCGTTTTCCTCGACTGCCCCGGCCGTGTCGACGATTTACTTTTCGCCAATGTTGCTGGGGCTCATGGTGCTGCTCGCCATTGCTGTTGCAGCTACTGCCCTGTGGTACGTTGCCAGGCCTTATGCCGGCCCCGCGTTCTGGATGGCATCAGGCTGGACCCTTATTCTCGGGGTGATTCTCTTTATCGGTTTCATGGTGACGGGCAGCCCGGTTCTGAACGTGCTGGGCAACGCCGGCCAGCTCGCCGGGGAAGGCCTGTTTCTGCTGGGTGTCTTCCGTTTTCTGGGGCGGCCATTGCCAATCTCGGTGATAACCGCCAGTGTTGGGGTCATGGTCGCGTTCAACATCCGTTACTGGGTGGTAGCGGGCAGCTCCGACTTCCTGCTCGGCGTTTATTCCACCATCGCCGGGCTGCTGCCGCTGCAGGCGATCTGGTTGTTGTTGCACAGCCGTGAGGACCGCGCCACCCGGCCGGCGCAGCTGCTGGTGGGCGTCAGCCTGATATTGTATTCCGGCGTGACACTGCTGCGCGGTTATTACGGCTATTACCATTGGCTAACTGACCAACCCTACGTGCCGCCGCACCAGTCCTTCAGCTATCTGCTGCCCTATAACTTTGCGATCCCTGCACTTGTCATGGGTTTTATCGGGGTTACCCTGATGACCATGCAGAGGATTCTCGCGGTAAGCCGGGATCATGAGGAGCGTGCCCGCCACCTGGCAACTCGTGACGAGCTGACGGATCTGCTCAATCGGAGAGCATTCAACGGGATTGCCGAACGCGATCTTGCCCGCTCCCTGCGGCAGCAATATCCTCTTTGCCTTGCCTTTATAGATCTTGATCATTTCAAGCGCCTGAATGACGACTATGGCCACAGTTTTGGCGACGATGTGCTGCGACTGTTTGCCGATAGCTGGGGCGAACAGCTGCGAACCACGGACGTGCTGGCCAGGTACGGTGGTGAGGAATTCGTCTTGCTGCTGCCTGATACGGAGCTGGCCGAGGCGCGCACCATTCTGGAACGCGGCAGAGCCACCATCGCGGCGGCGTCCATTCGCTGTGGTGACACGCCTGTGACGTTAACGTTCAGTGCGGGGCTGGCCGAGGCCATCCCGGGAGATGATGTTGACAGCCTGATCAGCCGCGCAGACCAGGCCCTTTACCGGGCCAAGGACTCCGGTCGCGACCAGGTCGTGCTCTGGGAGCCCGGCATGTCAGGCGCGGCGCCTGCCGCTGTGCTTTCAAGCCAGTAGTATAACAAGCGCAGGGCTCGCCAGCGGGCTTGTGCTACATCCCGGTACTGTAGACTGCCAGAGACGCCTTGCCACTGGCCCGCACCTGGTGCAGGGCCAGGGCATATTCCCGCAACAGCTGCAGGCAATACAGCAGACGCTCGTTCAGGTATTGCTGTGCCTCCGGGTCGTTGTCCTGGCTGTCGACGTTGAACACGGAGCCGACATTGCGGATGATCAGGTGCTCCGGGAGGAAGCAGAGGCGGTTGTTCTTGTAGCCGCTCATGCGCAGCTCTGCTACTGGGTAGCTGCCCCCTATGGATGAAGAAACCGTCACAATCAGGGCCGGCTTGTGCGCCAGTTCACCGCCAGCCGTCCACATCAGCAGGAAATTCTTGAGCCCCGCCGGCACCATCCCGTGCCACTCCGGAGAGATGATGACGAAGCCGTCGCAACTGCGCAGTTCCTGCCGCAGCGGGTCGAGCAGTTGCTGCCACTGTTCGTTGCCCTGATCCCAAACACCCTCCTCCCATAGCGGCAGTGGGTTGCCGCCCAGGTCATAAAGCCAGGTGCTGTCGCTCAGCCCCTGTTGCTCAAGCGTGTGCTGAATATAGCGGCCAACCTTGCCGCTTTGCGAGTCAGGCCGATGGCTGCCGCTGATAATGCCAATCTTCATTGAGTTCCTCGTGAATGATGTCAGATATCGAGCCAGGCCGGCACTGGCAGGCCCTTGTTGTGCAGGAAAGCGGGATTGAACAATTTGCTCTGATAGCGGTTGCCATAGTCGCAGAGGATGGTGACGATGGTGTGTCCGGGCCCCATCTGCTCCGCCAGACGCACGGCTCCGGCAATATTGATGCCCGCAGAACCGCCCAGGCACAGACCCTCGTGCTGCAGCAGGTTGAACAGCAGCGGCAGGGCCTCCTCATCGCTGATCAGGAATGCCGCATCCACCTGTGCCTCGGCGATATTGCCGGTGATGTGGTTGATGCCAATGCCTTCAACAATGGAATTGCCGGCGCTGGAGGTCAGTTGACCGTCCTTGAAGTAGTGGTACAGCGAGGCGCCCTGTGGGTCGGCAAGGCCGATGGTGATGTCGGGCCGATGGGCCTTGAGCGCAGCCGAGACGCCGGCCAGAGTGCCTCCGGTGCCGACCGCGCAGATAAAGCCGTCGACTTCGCCGTTGGTCTGGGCCCAGATTTCTTCACCGGTGGTGTCGCGGTGTATGGCCATGTTGGCGAGGTTATCGAACTGGCGTGCCCAGATGGCGCCGGCGGGCTCGGAGCCGGCATACTTTTCCGCCAGCCGCCGGGCGGTGTGGATGTAATGCCCGGGCTCGCTGTAGGAGGTCGCGGGCACCAGATGCAGGTCGGCACCGAGCAATTCCAGGGTGTCGATCTTTTCCTTGCTCTGACTGATGGGCATGACCACTGTGCTTTTGTAACCCAGCGCGTTAGCCAACAGGGTCAGCCCAATGCCGGTATTGCCCGCAGTGCCCTCGACAATTCGCCCGCCCGGGCGCAGTTCGCCGCTGGCCTCGGCAGCGCGGATGATACCCAGGGCGGTACGGTCCTTGACCGAGCCGCCCGGGTTCATGAATTCGGCCTTGCCGAGGATCCGGCAGCCGGTGCGCTCGGAAACCTCGCGCAGGTAGAGCAGCGGCGTATTGCCGATCAGCTGGGTGACATCTGCGGCGCTGTGCAAGGCTGTAGTCTCCGTGGCGGGATTGCCGCAGTATGCCATAGCCGCGCTGCGGGGTCAGTCGAGCGCCCTTGCCACGCTGCCGTCTCCGGCGCCGGTGATGTCAGTCCTTCTCGAACTTGAGGACGACTTTCCACCACAGGCGTGGAAACAGGGTGTGCCAGAGCATCAGCAGACGCGCTTCGCCGGGATAGATGATGTCCTTGTCCTTCTCGACACCTTTCTGAATGGCATCAACAATCTTCTCCGGGTCCGACAGCCGCCCGGATTTCTTCGCTTCGATAATGCTGCCGGGACTGTCGGTGGCCAGGGTCTGGTCGATCAGGGGCGTGTTGACCGCGGGTGGGCATACCAGGTGTACCCTGACCCCGGAGTTGCGCAATTCGTTCTGCAGCACTTCCATGTAGGTGTTGACTGCGGATTTGGTGGCGCAGTAGCCGCCCATGTGGGGCACCAGTGCATGACCGGCGATGGAGCCAAAGGCGATGATGCGGCCACTGCGCCGCTTGAGCATCTGCGGCAGGACCGCCTGCACCATGTAGGTGGTGCCGAAATAGTTGATCCGGAACAGGCGCTCCATCCCCGCATGGGTGTGATCGATCAGCTTGTGGCTGGGCATCAGCGCTGCGGCATGAACCAGCAGCTCGATGGGCCCCAGGGCCTCCTGCACGTGCCGAACTTTCGCCTCCACGTCGGCCAGATCGCCGATATCGCAGCGGAAGGCGGTTATCCTGTCGTGTTCGGCAGCCGTGGCCTCCAGCCCCGTTTCGTTGACGTCAAAAATCGCCACCTGTGCGCCGCTGGCCGCCAGGCGCAGGGCGATGATACGGCCCATGCCGCTGGCGCCGCCGGTCACCAGGGCCAGCTTGTCTTTCATGTTGTTCATGCCACAGCTCCCGCGCTTGTTATTTTTGTGATGATGCCCCCAGGCGCCGGAGGGGAGCAAGCCCCGCAGCGGCCAGCAAAACTGGCCGGAATGTGCCGCCAGTGGCAGCTTTCATTCATACCTCGGTGTCGTTGTCGATATGGTCCAGGGGCAGAGCGGTATTCTGGACCACGCGCCGCAGCTCAAAGCTGGAGTGAACCCCGGTCACACCGGGTATCCGCGTCAGCTTGCCGAGCAGGAAGCGTTCGTAGTATTGCATATCCGGCACTACCGCCTTCAGTAGGTAGTCCGCGCTCTGCCCGGTCACCACTGAACACTCCATCACCTCGGGAAACTCCCTGACTTGTGCCTCAAAGGCATCAAAGCGATCGGGCGTGTGGCGATCCATGCTGATACCAATATAGGCTGTCAGCTTCAATCCCAGCCGTGACTGATCGAGCAGCGTGGCGGTGCCCCGGATCAGCCCGGACTCCTCCAGCCGCTTCACCCGCCGCGAGCAGGGTGTGGGCGACAGGCCGATGCGCTCGGCCAGCTCCAGATTGCTGATGCGCCCGTCCCGTTGCAGGATGTCGAGAATGCGGCGGTCGGTCCGGTCCAGTTTCATTCTTCTCCCTTCTTCTTGGCAAGGGCCAGAATACAAGCCCGCTGGGCAGCGCTGACCGGCATTACTGACAGGCGGCTGCGCTTGAGCAGAGCGAAATCACCGAGGCTATCCGCGTGCTGTCTAAGCTCAGCCAAGGACACTGGCCGTTGCAGATGGCGTTCGTAGCGTATGTCTATGAGTACCCAGCGAGGATTGTCAGGGTCGCTGCCGGCATCGCAGTAGGGGGACTCAGGGTCGAACTGGCTAGGGTCCGGCCGCGGGCTGCTGGCCACCCGGCCCAGGCCGACCACCGCGGGCAAGGGGCAGCTTGAGTGGTAGATCAGCACTTCGTCTCCCGGCCGCATTCCGTCGCGGATAAAGTTGCGGGCCTGGTAATTGCGCACGCCGTCCCAGGGTTCGGTTGCTCCGGGGCGGGATGCAAGATCATCGATGCTGAAGGTATCGGGTTCAGTCTTGAGCAACCAGCAGGGCATTGTCGAGGATCTCATTGGAGATTAATGTCAAGAATACATAGAAAAGAACAACAATAAACTACGATCAAGGCATTAATCCGGAATATTTGCAGCAAAACACCACGGTCGCCACTCTATACTGTGCGTTCGGCTGAATTATCACCTGCCGCCGTCACACGCCGCACAACCCCAGCGCCGTGTACCAGTACGAAGCCTCACAAGGGCCGGTCAGCGCGACCCGCAGGTGAACAGCCCCCCATTTATCCAAGGACAGGCGAACATGAGCCAGTTTGATTTCCGCAAGTATCAGCCCTTCGCACCGATCCGGATGAGCTCCCGGCGCTGGCCGGACCAGCAGATCACCCGCGCGCCCCGCTGGTGCAGCGTCGACCTGCGTGACGGCAACCAGGCGCTGATCGAGCCCATGACCGGGCGGCAGAAGTCCCGTCTCTGGGATCAGTTGCTCAAGATTGGTTTCAAGGAAATCGAGGTGGGCTTTCCCTCCGCCTCCAGCCACGACTTCAATTTCTGTCGCGAGCTGATAGAAAACGGTCGCATTCGGGAGGATGTCACCATCCAGGTGCTGACCCAGGCCCGCGACCACCTGATCGACCGCACCTTCGAGGCCCTGCGCGGCGCGCGCCGCGCCATCGTGCATATCTACAACTCCACCTCCACCGTCCAGCGGGAGCAGGTCTTTGGGCTCGACCGCGCCGGAATTATCGACATTGCCGTCAAGGGCGCCCAACTGGTGCGCGATACGGCGGCGCGTTATCCGGAAACCGAGTGGGTTTTCGAATACTCCCCGGAGAGCTTCACCGGCACCGAACTCGACTTTGCGGTGGAGGTGGTCGATGCAGTGACCGCAGTATGGCAGCCTACGCCAGCAAAGCCGGTGATCATCAATCTGCCGGCTACGGTGGAAATGAGTACGCCCAACGTCTACGCGGACCAGATTGAGTGGTTCTGCGACCACGTGGCCAATCGCGAGTCCCTGCTGATTTCCCTGCATACCCACAATGATCGCGGCTGCGGCGTGGCAGCGGCGGAACTGGGGGTGCTGGCCGGCGCCGACCGGGTGGAGGGCACTCTCATGGGCAATGGTGAGCGCACCGGCAACATGGATATTGTCACCATGGCCATGAATCTCTATAGCCAGGGCGTGGACCCGGAGCTGCAGCTGGGCCATATGGACGAAATCATCCAAACGGTGAAGGAATGTACTCAGCTGCCCATTCATCCCCGCCACCCCTACGCGGGTGAACTGGTGTTTACCGCCTTTTCCGGCAGCCACCAGGATGCGATCAAAAAGTGTCTGGCGAAACGCGATGGGCGCGCACCCTGGCAGGTCGCCTATCTGCCCATCGATCCCGCAGACATTGGCCGTTCCTATCAGGAAGTGATCCGCATCAACAGCCAGTCCGGCAAGGGTGGCGTTGCCTATGTGTTGGAGAGCAACTTCGGCTACGCCCTGCCGCGCTGGCTGCAGATTGATTTCAGCCCGGTAGTGCAGGCCCACGCGGAAGAGCAGGAGTCGGAGCTGTCTCCCGATGCCATCCACGAACTCTTTCAGCGCACCTACCTGTCAGGTGCCGGCCGCTGGCGTTTGGGGGATTATCAGGTCAGTCGCGCTGATAATGTCGACCAGCTGCGCGCGGAACTGCTGGAGGAAGGGGGCCGCAGCGCTCTGAGCGGTACCGGTAATGGCGTGGTAGCGTCTTTTGTCGACGCGATGCAGCGCTTCACCGGCCGCCAGATCGTGCTGGTGGAGTACAGCGAGCACGCTTTGGGTCAGAGCGCGGACGCCGAGGCAGTATGCTATATCCAGCTCAATATCGACGGCGAACGCTGCTGCGGTGTGGGTCGCAGCCCCGATATTATCCAGGCCTCTCTGGACGGCATTCTGGGCGCCATCAACCATGCCGCGGAGCGGAGTCAGATCGCTGCAGCTTGAGTCAGGCCCCGTCGGCAGTGGCGGTGAAGCGGCAGCGGAAGGTGCTGCCCTTCCCCGGTTGGCTGTCGATTTCCAGCTGACCCTGATGGCGTGCCAGTACGTGTTTGACGATGGCAAGCCCCAGTCCTGAGCCGCCGGACGCTGCGGTTCGTGCCTCATCCACCCGGTAGAAGCGCTCGGTCAGGTGGGGCAGGTGCTTTCTGTCGATGCCCATACCATCATCGCTGACCTCGACCAGAACGTCATTCTGTTCCCGCCTGCCGCTCAGCGTCACCCGGCAACCCTTGGGATTGTGCCTGACGGCGTTGAAGGCGAGGTTGGTGAAGGCGCTGTAGAGTTCCTTGCTCACGCCTCGAAGAGCCAGGCCGGCTGGACAGTCGACTACGATTTCATGCTCGCCCCTGGAGAGATCGCGAGCGTGGCCAGCGACGGTCTGCAGCAGGCTGTGAAGTTCGATGGAGTCCGGCTTGGCCGCTGGTGGCGTCGATTCGAGCTGCGACAGGGTCAGCAGGTCGTCGGTGAGCGAGGTCAGTCGCCGAGCCTGCTGCTGCATCTGGGGCAGCACCTTGCGCCAGGTCTCTGGCAGCTGGCCACTCTGGTCGGCCATGGTTTCCAGATAGCCGACCATGACCGTCAGCGGCGTACGCAGTTCGTGTGACACGTTGGCCACGAAGACCTTGCGCAGTTCTTCCAGGCGCCGCAGGCGGGTGATGTCGCGCACTACCAGCACCACCTCTCCCTGGCCGTAGCGCCCTGCAAGATACTGGTAGGTCCGCTTTTCATCCTGGGGTGCATAGAGTTCGAGCGGCTGGTCGAAGCTTGACTGCTGGATGTAGGCGGTGAACAGGGGGTTGCGGATAAGATTGGTGATATTGGAGCCCCGGTCGCTGCTCCGGAGTTTGAGCAACCTGGCGGCGCTGTCGTTCCACCAGTCCAGTTGTAGCCTGCGATCCAGCAGGATAAGACCATCTTCCAGCGCCGCGGTAATCTGGCGCACGCGGGCGGCGAGGTTGGCATGGGCCAGCTGTTCCCGCCGCAGATCGCGCCTGTGTCGATAAAATTCCTCTGCAACGGCGCCCCAGATACCCGGGATGTCGGGGGGACGCTCGGCGTCGGACGTGCTCAGCCAGCGTTGCAGCCGCTGCAGCCGCCGGGCCTGCAGTGCCAGGTAAGCGACGGCACCCAATGCCAGGGTTGCAGTTACATGTCCAATGAGCGCGCCAAAGATTCCCAACAGGAGGCTTCCGATACCCAGGGTGAGGAGATCGCTACGAACACTGTGTTGCACAAGAAGAATCCGCTTCCGTTCCGGGTTGGGGGGGATTGTGCAGAGCCTAGCACTGGAAGTCGATAGCGGGAGCAGCCCGGCTGCGCTGCCGGGACAACGGTCATCAAGCTGTCATATTATTGTCATATATGGTCACTAACATGTGCCCGAATGGTGGTCTCGACTTTTCACCGACTCTCATCAAACTACAGGGCACATTCATGAAACTCCAAGGCCTACTTGCCGCAGCAACCTTCGCCGTCGCCAGCATGACCAGCGCGATCAGCTTCGCCAATGTCGATCCTGCCCTGCCCGCTTATGAGCGCGTTGGCGGTGTTTCTGGAAACCTTTCGAGTATCGGGTCCGACACGCTGAACAATCTGATGACCCTGTGGGCGGAAGAGTTCAACAAGTTCTACCCGAACGTCAACGTGCAGATTCAGGGTGCCGGGTCATCCACGGCACCGCCTGCGATCACCGAAGGTACCGCCAGCCTGGCACCCATGAGCAGGGAGATGCGAGATACGGAAGTCCAGACTTTCGAGAATCGCCATGGCTACCCCCCCTACGCATTGCCGGTCGCGGTCGACACGCTGGCTGTCTATGTGAACAAGGACAACCCCATCGAAGGCCTGTCAATTGCCCAGGTGGATGCCATCTTCTCTGCGACCCGTCGTTGTGGCCATCCTGAAGACATCACTCGCTGGGGCCAGCTGGGCATAGCCGGCGCATGGGTCAACCGCGATTTCGCGCTCTACAGCCGCAACGCCGTATCCGGCACCTACGGTTTCTTCAAGGACAACGCTCTGTGTGGCGGTGACTTCAAGTCCAGTATCAACGAGCAGCCCGGCTCGTCTTCGGTTGTGCAGGGTGTGACCGAGTCGATCAATGGCATCGGCTACTCCGGTATTGGCTACAGCACCCCGGGCGTCCGCGCCATACCGCTGGCGGCGGAAGAAGGCGGTGCGTTCATCGCACCAACTGCAGAAAATGCCGCCAGCGGTGACTATCCGCTATCACGCTACCTGTATGTCTACATCAACAAGAATCCCAACCGGGACCTCGATCCCCTGACACGTGAATTCGTCAAGATGCTCTATTCCAAGACCGGTCAGGAAGTCGTGGCCCATTACGGTTTCGTCACTATCCCCAATGTGGTGGGCCAGCGCGTGCTTGCCGAACTGGGTATCCAGTAGCTGACGGCAGGGCCGGGATTTTCTCGGCCCGCTCCTTCCGTGCCCGGCTTGTAACAAAAGTGTCATATTCTGAGGTTAAGCTTCTCACCCTCGCTTCAACAAGCCCCGCGAGCTGCCCCCATGACTGATAGACCTTCGGAATCTGGCCCACAGCCTGGCAAGGCTGCGCGATCGCTGTTGCCCGGACTGGAGGCGCGCCAGAGGCTGCGCAAGCGGCGCCAGTTCAAAGACAACGCTTCCCGCTGGGGTATCAGCGCAGCCGGTTTCGGCGTCGTGTTCGCCCTTGCCATGATTTTCGTGTACCTGTTCTATGAAGTGGCGCCTATTCTGCGGGGCGCCAGCATCAACGCTGCCGCCGAATTTCCCCTGCCACAGGGCGCTTCTGCCACCCAAGCCCTGTATATAGAGCGCTACGAGGAACTGGGGGTACACTACGGGGCTGATGGCAATGCCCACTTCTTCCAGCTGAACGATGGCAGGGAACGTGCCACCATACCCCTGGCGCTGCCCCAGGGGAGCAGCATTACCAGCTTTGGTGCAACCGAGCCTGGCACTCACACCACGGCCCATGGTCTTGATGACGGGCGCGTGCTGGTTGCGCGCCATGCCTATGACCTGTCCTTTCCTCTCAGTGGCCGCCTGATCACCCCCAAGCTCGAGTATCCCTTTGGGGAGGAACCCTTGGTACTGGACGAGCGTGGTCAGGCTCTCGTTCACCTTGCCATTGAAAGCCGCACCCGGGGCCGGGCTGCCACCCACATCGCTGCTGTGACGGCCGATGGTCGCCTGCTGCTGGCGTCAATAGCCACCCGCACCAATCTGATGACCGGTGCGGTTACCGTCAGCAAGGCTGTGCATGAACTGCCGCGCCTACCCGGGGAGCCGGTCAAGCTGTTGCTGGACAAGGCGCTGCGCAGCCTGTTCGTTGCGGACAAGGCAGGCATGGTGCACTACTACGATGTCAGCGAGCCTGGCGCGGCGCGCCTGGTGGCCTCGGTGGATGCGGGCCAGGGCAGTCCGATTACGGCCGTGGACTTTCTGGTGGGTACAGTGTCCCTGATTGTTGGCACCGAGCGCGGTGACCTGAGTCAGTGGTTTCTGGTACGCGACGAGGAAAACAACCACGACCTCACCATGATCCGCGATTTTCGCAGTCATGGCGCGCCGATCACCTCCATAGCTCCCGAGTACAACCGCAAAGGTTTCGTGGTCGGTGACGCCAGTGGCCAACTTGGTGTCCACTATGCCACCTCTGCCCGTACCCTGTTTCTCGAGCCCTTCAGCGATCAGCCCATCGAGAGGGTGGCCATCTCGCCCCTGAACGGGCGCCTGCTGGTGCAGACCGCCGACGGCAGCTTGCAGGTGGCAGAACTGTGGAATGAGCATCCGCAGCTGTCTTTCTCGGCCATGTGGAACAAGGTCTGGTACGAAGGGCGCGACGAGCCCGACTATATCTGGCAGTCATCCTCCGCCACGGATGAGTTCGAATCCAAGTTCAGCCTGGTGCCCCTGTCGCTGGGAACCTTGAAGGCTGCCTTCTACGCCATGCTGTTTGCGATGCCCCTGGCGATCATGGGAGCGATCTACACGGCCTATTTCATGACCCCGAAGCTGCGCGGTGTGGTCAAGCCCACGATTGAGATCATGGAGGCACTGCCAACCGTCATCCTTGGCTTCCTTGCCGGCCTTTGGTTGGCGCCGTTTACCGAGGATAATCTCCCGGCAATTTTTAGCATTCTGCTGCTATTGCCGGTCATGATGGTGCTGTTTGCCTATCTTTGGAGCAGCGTGTTGCCCGCGGCGATCCGTCACCGTGTTCCCGACGGTTGGGAAGCGGCTCTGCTGGTCCCTGTTATTCTGGGCTTTGGCTGGCTCAGCGTGGTCATGAGCCCATTGATAGAGGTCTGGTTCTTCAATGGCAGCATGCGCCAGTGGTTTACCAACATCGGTATCACCTATGACCAGCGCAATGCGCTGATCGTGGGTATCGCCATGGGCTTTGCGGTTATTCCCACCATTTTTTCCATCGCCGAGGACGCCGTATTCACCGTGCCCAAGCACCTGACCCAGGGCTCTCTGGCACTCGGTGCGACTCGCTGGCAGACGGTGGTCGGGGTGGTGTTGCCCACTGCCAGCCCCGGCATATTTTCCGCAGTGATGATGGGCTTCGGCCGCGCTGTCGGTGAAACCATGATCGTATTGATGGCGACGGGTAACAGCCCCGTCGTCAATTTCAATATTTTTGAAGGCATGCGAACGCTGTCAGCCAACATTGCGGTGGAACTGCCGGAGACCGCCGTGGGCTCCTCCCACTTCCGGGTGTTGTTCCTTGCGGCCCTGGTGTTGCTGGCCCTGACCTTCGTGGTCAACACGCTGGCGGAAGTTGTCCGCCAGCGCCTGCGTGAACGTTACAGCAGCCTTTAACCCGACACTGGAAAGCAGATAATGAACACGTGGTTAAAGAGTGGAACGCCCTGGATCTGGCTCAACGGGGGCGCCGTCGCTGTTTGTATGGTGATGGTCGTGGGCCTGCTGGGCTTGATAGCCGTGCGCGGTTTTGGTCACTTCTGGTCTGCGGATGTCGCCGAGATTGAAATCGTGGACCCGCAGGATGGGAGCCGCCGGCTGATCGTGGGCGAGATCGTACGCTCGCAGCAAATTTCGGCGGTAGTGGCGCGGGATGCCGGTAATAAGGTGCCCGAAGGTGTCGATCTGTTGACCCGCTATCTGATCAAGCAGGGCAACCGGGACCAGACCGGCAAGGATTTTGTCTGGTATACGGAAATCGGCATGCAGCCTTTCCGCTATCCCGAAAATATGCTGGTAATCGAGCGCCGGGAGTTGGGCAATTTCTATGGTTATCCGGTGAAACTGCTGCAGGATGGCGAGGAGATACCTGCGGGCAGTGAACGATTCTGGAGTTCACTGCAGGCATCAGTCGATCGCAGCGTCGTTTTGCATGACGAGATCAAAGCAATCGAACGCCGGCGCATTGGCCGAATCAATGCGGATATTGAGCGCTTGCGGCTGGATGCGCGCAGTCTCCATTTGCGCAGCGTGTCCGGGGACGAGCGGTTGCAGGAGGAAAGCCGAATCGAACAGCGTCAGGCCGAACTGAACGCGGACTACGGCGTACTGCGCGAGGAACTGGACCTGCTCTATGACGCCACGCGCCGGGACTCGCTCAGAATGCGGATGGACAGTGGTGAGGAGGTCGATATCTCCTTTGCCACCATTGTCCGTGTTACCGCGCCCAACGCCATGTCCGCGGGTGCGAAGATGGGCCAATATCTGGTGCGCCTGTGGGAGTTCCTGACCCATGACCCGCGCGAAGCCAATACAGAGGGAGGCATCTTTCCGGCCATTTTCGGCACCGTGACCATGGTCTTCGTGATGTCGATCATCGTCACTCCCTTTGGCATTCTGGCGGCAATCTACCTGCGCGAGTATGCGCCGCAAAACCTGATGACCCGGGTTATCCGTATCTCGGTATACAATCTGGCGGGCGTTCCCTCGATTGTTTACGGCGTGTTTGGCCTGGGCTTCTTCGTCTACTTCCTGGGCGGTAGTATCGACCAGATGTTTTATCAGGCCAAATTGCCGGCTCCGACCTTTGGAACGCCGGGCTTGTTCTGGGCCTCCCTGACCCTGGCCCTGCTCACCTTGCCCATTGTGATTGTGTCAACGGAGGAGGGCCTGGCGCGGATTCCAACGACCATTCGTCAGGGGAGTCTGGCGCTTGGGGCAACCAAGGCGGAAACCCTCTGGAAGGTTGTGGTCCCGCTGGCGACACCCGCGATGATGACGGGCCTGATTCTGGCCATCGCCCGTGCAGCTGGCGAAGTGGCGCCGCTCATGCTGGTTGGCGTGGTCAAGCTGGCGCCGACCCTGCCCGTGGATGGGGTCTTCCCCTACATCCACCTGGAGCGCAAAATCATGCACCTGGGCTTCCATATCTACGATGTCGGCTTCCAGAGCCCCAACGTGGAGGCGGCGCGGCCGCTGGTTTACGCCACGGCTCTGGTACTGGTGTTCCTGATCGTGGTCCTGAACCTGTCCGCCATTGCCATTCGCAATCGCCTGCGGGAACGCTATCGCAGCGCGTCCGACTGATGGCGATTCCGGTTGCCAGCGCACTACACGAGAGAGGCATTTGACATGAATACCCAAGCGGAGCCGCGGGCGGCTCAGATTACCACCTCGGTCGCCGGCAGTCTGGCTGGCAAGGCGGGTTCCATGGTTTCTCAAGTGAATGAAGTGGAGAAGATCCGGGTCAAGGATCTGAATCTTTACTATGGCAATGATCAAGCTCTGAAGACTATCAACCTCAGCATTCCCGAGAAAAAGGTTACCGCCTTTATCGGACCTTCAGGCTGCGGCAAATCGACGCTGTTGCGCTGCTTCAATCG
>JBLRXF010000020.1:0-16557 GCA_047920875.1 Haliea sp.
GCCAGTCGCACTGTCATACTGCTTGATTGATACAAGCCAACTTTTGCCTCTTTGTCCGTGTTGCTCCCCCTGACACACCAGCGTAACATTTCGCCACTTTTTACCGACACCGGCACTGCCATGAAACTGCTGCGACCCATTTTGGGTGTTTTCTGTCTGCTTCTGCTTGCGCCCGCCATGGCCCAGGACGCGGCCAATCCTGATCCCTGGGAACGGTTCAACCGGCCCGTTTTTGAATTCAATGAGCGCCTTGACCAATATCTGCTCAGGCCGACGGCGAAGGGCTATCAGGCGGTAATGCCCGATCCCGCGGCGAGGGGCGTCAGCAATTTCTTCAGCAATCTGCGCGACGCCAACGCCACCATCAATGCCGTGCTGCAGGGACGTCCCGGGGGCGCGGCCCGCGCCGGCGGGCGCTTTTTGCTGAATTCCACCGTCGGCTTGCTCGGTTTGTTTGATGTTGCCAGTCGTATGGGTGTGGAGCCCTATCGGACGGATTTCGGCCATACCCTCGCGCTGTGGGGCCTGCCCTCCGGGCCCTATGTGATGGTGCCGATGCTGGGGCCACGCACCATTCGCAGCGGCACGGGAACCCTGTTTGATGCCATGACCTCGGTCGAAGTGAGTATCGACGATGTGCGCCTGCGTAATTCACTGGTCGGGCTTGAACTGGTGAGCGGCCGGGCCAAATTGCTCAAGGCAGAAGACCTGATGTCCGGTGATCGCTATATCTTCATTCGTGACGCCTATCTGCAACAGCGCCGCGCCCTGGTCAACGATGGCGAGGTGGAAGACGGTTTCTCCGACTTCGGTGACGATGAATGGGATGAGGATTTTTGAGGAATGGACCGTTTATTCCCGCGCACGGCAAAACTGTGAAATCCTGCCCAAACACGGTGCCAGGCGGTTGCCCGCCCCCTGGCAAGGGCGTAGTGTCACGCTGCAAGCTACCCGCAAGTAACCCATGATGGATTCCAAAGGCTTTGTGCTGGTGATCGATGACAACGCTGCTCGTGCTGCAGCGCTGGCGGAGACGGTCTCGGCGGCCGGCTACCGCGCTGAGGTCTACACTGATGTGCTCGCGGCCTATCATTTTCTCGATGGCAACCAGGATCTGGACGTTATTCTCTGCGAGCTGGATCTGGAAAATGTTTCCTGGGTGGAGGCGCGCCGCTCCCTGCGCGAACTCGACCTGCAGATCCCGGCGATCATCTTCAGCGATCGGGCGGAAGTGGACAAGATGATGACCGCCCTGCGCCTGGGCGCCAGCGACTTCTTTGTGCGCCCGGTCGAGGATACGGAAGCGCTGGTCAAGTCCATCGAGCGCTGTGTGCGTCAACGGCAGCTGCGTCGGGAATTGCAGGAGTCGCGCAAGCGACTGGAACTGGCCAACATCGAACTGCGTGGCACCGTCAAGATGCTGGAGCAGGACCAGCAGGCGGGCCGCCAGGTGCAGCTGCGAATGTTGCCCGCCAGCCCCATGGTGAGGGGTGATTATGTCTTCAGCCACACCGTTATCCCGTCGCTGTACCTCAGCGGGGACTTCACTGACTACTTTATCGTAGGTGATCACCACGTGACCTTTTTCATGGCTGACGTCTCCGGCCACGGCAGTTCCTCGGCCTTCGCCACTGTGCTGTTGAAAAATCTCTTTGCCCGCAAGCGCTCCGACTATCTGCGGCGCAGCGACGACACTATCCTGAGCCCGGTGGCGATGCTCAAGCGCGCCAACAAGGAACTGCTGGGTCTCGCCGTGGGCAAGTTCGCCACCATGGTTGTGGGCCTGTTGGACACCGCAGCCAACACCCTGCGCTACAGCGTTGCCGGACACTTGCCGCAGCCGGTCCTGGTCTCGGCGGAGGGCGCGCGCTATTTGCGCGGTGAGGGTTCGGCGGTGGGCATCATGGAGGATGTGGCCTACGAAGAGCATCTGATCGATCTGCCGCAGCGCTTCATGCTGGCACTGTTCTCCGATGGTATTCTGGAAATCCTGCCGCCGCAGAACCTGATCGACAAGGAAAAGTACTTCCTCAAGGTGTTTGAAGAGTCTGCCGAATCGCCGGAAGAGATTGTCACCCGGTTGGGGCTCGACCATGTCGAAACCGCTCCCGACGATATTGCTGCGCTGTTCATCAGCAAGCGGGGTTAGGATGGAAGAGGGCCGGATACTTGCAGCGAGCCAGGACGGCGCCTATGTCATTCGCCTGACTGGCGATGTGCGCTTGACGCTGTGCACCACCATAGACGACTACGTGCACAAAATGCTCGAAAACCCGGACTTTGCCAGTGTTTGGGTGGACCTCTGCGCTGCGGAGGGCATAGATAGCACTACCCTTGGATTGCTGGCGAAGCTGGCTCTGGAGGTTAAAGCCCGCTACGGTTTCATGCCGGCGATCTACAGCAGCAACCCGGGCATCACCCGCCTCATCAAGAGCATGGGCTTTCAGCGCCTGTTCGAGTTGCACGAGAGCACCTGTGCCAACCCCGACTGCATTCGCAGCGTGCCCCTGGTTCAGGGTAGTGAGCAGGCGGTCAAGGAACAGGTATTGGAAGCACACCGGGTGCTCATGGGCCTCTCCGAGGAAAACCGGGCCCGGTTCAAGGATCTGATGGTGGTGCTGGAGCGCAGCTGAGCCCCCGGGCGCTCAGGGTTTGGCCGCCAAGTGCCGCATTGAAGTCAGCAGCTCCAGTTTTGCGCATGGACTGCAGTGGGCGTTGATCATGATCCGGCAATGACCTGTTCCAGCGTGATCTGGTCGGCGATGAAGTTGCGGATACCCTCGGCCAGTTTCTCCGTGGCCATGGCGTCGTCGTTCAGGGCCAGCCGGAAGGTGGACTCCTCGGGCGCCTCGCGAGCATCCTCTGAGGCGGCATTATCCGGCGACAGCTGACGGGGCAGTTCACCGCTGTCTGCCGCCAGACTCTCCAGCAGCGCAGGGCTGATGGTCAAACGGTCACAGCCGGCCAGGGCTTCGATTTCACCTGTATTGCGGAAGCTGGCGCCCATCACCACGGTGCGATAGCCGTGGGTCTTGTAGTACTGGTAGATGCGGCGCACAGACTGCACACCCGGGTCATCCGCCGGCTGCTTGACTACCAGGTCGCTGTTGGCCAGGTGCCAGTCCAGGATACGGCCGACAAAGGGGGATATCAGGTACACCCCGGCATCCGCGCAAGCCGCCGCCTGGGCAAAGCCGAAGAGCAGGGTCAGGTTGCAGTTGATGCCGGCTTTCTCCAGCTGGGCGCCGGCGCGGATGCCTTCCCAGGTGGAGGCCACCTTGATCAGGATACGCTCCCGTGGGATGCCCGCCTGCTCATACAGGTCAATCAGCCGATGCGCCCGGTCAATGGTTGCCTTCGTATCAAAAGAGAGCCGTGCATCCACTTCCGTGGAGATCCGGCCGGGTATGATCTTGAGGATCTCGCAGCCGATGTCGACCGCGAAGCGGTCGCAGCAATTGGCCAGCTGCTCTGCGCTGGAGCCGCCCTCCCGCATTGCAAAGTTGCGGGCCTGAGTCAGCAGCTGGGCGTAGTGGGGCAGGGCGGCCGCCTTCAGCAGCAGCGAGGGATTGGTGGTGGCATCCTGCGGGTGGAAGCGGCGAATTGCTTCAATGTCGCCGGTATCGGCGACCACGTCGGTCATGCCTTTCAGTTGTTCGAGTTTGCTGCTCATGGTCCTTTCTTCCTGTGTCAGGCGGCTGAGTTGCGAGCCTGCTGGCGTTCTTCGGCATCGCGTACCAGACGGTAAGCCTGTTCCAGCACCTCGATCCCGGCGCCCTTGCGGTGGGCGTTCTCGCTGATATGCCGGCGGAACTGCCGCGCCCCCGGCAGGCCCTGATACAGGCCCAGCAGATGCCGGGTAACATGGTTGAGCTGGGCGCCCGCGGCCATCTCCCGGGCGACATAGGGCAACATCTGCTCGATGACCTCATGGCGGGATTGTAGCGGATTTTCCGCGCCGAACAGTGTTCGGTCCACCTCCGCCAACAGCCAGGGGTTGTGATAGGCTACCCGGCCCAGCATGACGCCGTCCACTTGCGCCAGATGCTGTTGGCATTCCTCGAGCGTGGTGATGCCGCCGTTGAGAACGATGTTCAGCTGCGGCAGATCGACTTTCAGCTGGTATACCCAGGGATAGTTGAGGGGGGGAATTTCCCGATTCTCCTTCGGTGACAGCCCCTGTAGCCAGGCCTTGCGGGCGTGAACAATAAACACCGAACAGCCCGCCTCGGCGCTGGGCGCTACAAAATCCAGCAGCTGCTGGTAGGACTCCATATCGTCTATGCCGATACGGTGCTTCACGGTCACCGGCAGGGTGCAGGCGTCCCGCATCGCCACGACGCACTGCGCCACGCGCTGAGGCTGTGCCATCAGTGCGGCTCCGAAGGCGCCAGACTGCACCCGGTCCGAGGGGCAGCCGCAGTTCAGGTTGACCTCGTCGTAACCCCAGTCCTCGGCCCAGCGTGCGCAGCGCGCCAGATCCACAGGGTCGCTGCCCCCGAGCTGCAGGGCTACTGGCTGTTCCACCGGATCGAAGCGCAGAAAGCGTTCGCGATCGCCGTGAATCAGCGCTCCCGTGGTAACCATCTCGGTGTACAGGCGCGCCTGCCGGCTCAGCAGACGCCACAGGTAACGGCAATGCCTGTCACTCCAATCCATCATTGGGGCAATGCAGAAGCGGTGGCTGTCGAAGGTGGTGGACATGGGGCAAAGGTGTCGGCGGCGATGCCGTATTGTACCCGAGATGTCGGCGTAGTTGGTTATACTCGGGCGTCATACGCAACCGGCGCTGCCGCCGGAGAGGTCGCCGATGCACTATATTTTCGAAGTTACCCTGAAGCCCGGCTACAGTGCCGAACAGTATGCGGATGCCTGGATTCGCGCCAGCGAGATCATTCAGCAGGCAGCAGGCGCACAGGGTACCCGGCTGCATCGCAAGATCGGCGACCCGTCACGACTGCTGGCGATAGCAACCTGGGAGAGCAAGGCGGCCAGGGATGCGATGGAGTCGCGGCTGCCGGACCGGGTGCAGGCGATCATCGCTGAGCAGACCCCTTACGTGGAGATCACCCTGATCGGCGAGTTCGAGGCGCCGGAATGGACGGTGCTGCCGCCGGGCTGAGCGCCGGTGGCGAGACGATTGCGCCCGGGTCCGGCTGTTGGATTACTGTTGAGGGGCTGCAACAGCAGTTGCGCGGACAGTCGCCGTCGAATACCACCACATGCTGCAGGTTGAAACGCACTGGCAGCATCCCCCCCAGGGGAACGTCGACGTGGCTGGGTGTCAGGCAGGGAACCCGCTGGCCGTCAGGCAACAGCAGGTCATAGAGGTAGCTGGCGCCGCGGAATGCCTTGTGCACGACGCGCAGTGAGGTGAGGCTGCCCTCGTCATACTCGATGTCGTCCGGGCGTACCAGCAGGCGCAGCTGTTCCCCTGGCAGCCAGTGAGGATGACCCCGATCCAGGACGCCAAGTCCGTCATTCATTTCACCGGCGGCGTTCACCGTGACGGTAATCATGGTGCCCTGGCCGATAAACTCGGCGACAAACTCGTTACCCGGATTGTGGTAGAGATTGTAGGGCGTGTCGGTCTGGGCCACCTGCCCCCGGTTCAGCAGGGTGACCTGATCGGCCATGGCGAAGGCCTCGTGCTGGTCATGGGTCACCAGAATAGCGGTGACGCCGTTGCGTTTGAGCAATTCGCGGATTTCCGCCGCCAGTTCGGTGCGCAGCTCCGTATCGAGACTGGAGAAAGGCTCATCCAGCAACAGGATTTCCGGATTGGGTGCCAGCGCTCTTGCCAGCGCGACGCGCTGCTGCTGGCCCCCGGACAGCTCGTGGGGATAGGCGTTGGCGTATTCGCTCAACGCCACCAGCTGCAGCATGCTCTCCACCCGCTCCCGCCGCGCCTTGCGGTTGAGGTGGCTGAGGCCGAAGCCGATGTTGCGGCGCACATCCAGATGGGGAAACAGGGCGAAATCCTGGAACACCATCCCCACCTTGCGCTGCTCCGGCGGCAGCTGGCGTCGCGGCGTGCTGATCGGTACTCCACGCAGGTGGATACTGCCGGCGCTGATGCTTTCAAAGCCGGCGATGGCGCGCAGCAGGGTGGTCTTGCCGCAGCCTGACGGTCCCAGCAGACAGCCGATCTGCCCGGTTTGCAGACTCATGGAGACACCTTCCACCGCGGTGAAATCGCCGTATCTGACGGTGACCTGCTGCACTTCCAGCTGGCTGCTCATATGTGTTCCTGTTCCCGTGGCATGCTGCGATTCATCAGGATAACAGGCAGCAGGCCGATGAGCACGATGGCAATGGCCGGCAGCGCGGCGGCCGCCAGGCGTTCATCCGAAGCCAGTTCATGGGCGCGCACCGCCAGGGTGTTGAAATTGAAGGGTCTCAGGATCAGGGTTGTGGGCAGCTCCTTGAGCACGTCGACAAATACCAACAGCAGGGCGGTCAGCAGGCTTCCTTGCAGCATCGGCAGGTGCACGCGTCGCAGTACCGCCAGCGGCGAGTGACCCAGGGAGCGCGCGGATTCGTCAAGCCCCGGGCGGATGCGGGCCAGTCCGGCCTCCACCGTCTGCAGGGAAACCGCGAGGAAGCGCACGACGTAGGCGAAGACCAGCGCGGCCAGAGTGCCGCTCAACAGCAGGCCCGACGAGACGCCAAACTGCTCGCGCAGCCAGCTATCGATTGTATTGTCGATCCAGGCGAAGGGTATCAGCACGCCCACGGCGATCACGGTGCCGGGGACCGCATAGCCCATCCCGGCCACCCGGGTGGCGATGGTTTCGGCGCTGCCCGGATACAGGCGTCGACCATAGCCCAGCAGCAGTGCCAGCAGCAGGCAGCACAGCGAGGCGGTGGCAGCCAGCAGGAAGCTGTTGCCAATCAGCTGCAGGAACGCCTGGTCCAGCAGGTCGGCATAGCTGTCCGCTGCCCAGAAACCGAGCTGCGCGGCGGGCAGCAGGAAGCCGGCAGTCAGAATGCCCAGGGCGATGCCAAAGCTGACGGCGGCGCGCCAGCCGCGCAGTACTATCCGGGCGGGGAAGCTGCGAGTGGAGTTCTTGTGAAAGCGCAGGCGAGCACGCGAGCGCTTTTCCAGGATCAGCAGCGTGAAGACAAACAGCAGCATGAAAGCTGCGAGCTGCGCAGCGGTCTGCAACTCGCCGAGCCCGTACCAGGTACGGAAGATGCCGGTGGTAAAGGCACTGACACCGAAATAGGCCACCGTGCCGTAATCGGCGAGCGTCTCCATCAGCGCGAGGCTGACCCCGGCGGCTATGGCCGGCCTTGCCATCGGCAGAGCGACCAGGAACAGGGTTTGCCAGGGGGTCTTGCCGAGATTGCGGCTGGCTTCGAGCACCGCTGTCGACTGCTCCAGAAAGGCGACGCGCACCAGCAGATAGACATAGGGATAGAGCACCAGCGACAGCATGCAGATAGCGCCGCCCAGAGAGCGGATCTGCGGGAACCAGTAATCACCGAAGCCCCAGCCGAAGCTGTCCCGCAGCAGAGTCTGTACCGGGCCGGCGTAGTCCAGCATCCCCGTGTAGGTGTAGGCGATGATGTAGGCCGGCATGGCCATGGGCAGCAGCAGTGCCCAGCTGAAAAAACGCCGCCCGGGGAAGTCGCACATGGCGGTCAGCCACGCGGCACTAACCCCCAGCAGCAGGGTGCCGGCGCCCACTCCCAGCATCAGCAGCACCGAGTTGACCACGTAATCTGCCAGCACCGTGTCGATGAGGTGCGGCCAGGCGGCGCTGTAGGGGCCCAGCAGACTGGCAATGATCACCAGGACAGGCACGGCGATCACCAGCGCGCTCAACAATAGCGAGCCCCGCCACAGGTTGGCCTGCAGCGGGTGTCCGTGAACGACGGTCGACGGCAGCTTGGCTACTTCCAACTTGCCCTGTCCATTGCCATGACGGCAGCGGCATTGAGCCGGCCCAGTTCGCTGACCTTGAGTGGGTCAGCGCGGAATTCTCCCCAGGATTGCAGCAGGGCAGAGGGTGCAATACCCGGCCGGACCGGGTATTCATTGTTCGCTTCGGCGTACCACTGCTGGCTGTCTTCACGCAGCAGAAACTCGATCAGCTGCAGCGCCTCTTCCGGATGTGCGGCGGAGCGGGTCACGCCGGCACCGCTGATGTTGATATGCACGCCCCGGCCGGCCTGATTGGGCCAGAACAGTTGCACCTGCGCCGCCGCGGCCCGCTCCTCGGCGTCCTCCGAGCGCAGCATGCCGCCGAGATAATAGCTGTTGACCAGAGCAATATCGCACTGACCGCTGGCTACCGCCTTGATCTGGTCCCGATCACCGCCCTGGGGTGGGCGGGCGAAATTGGCGACAAACCCCTGTAGCCAGGCTTCGGTGGCTTCGGCTCCCTGGCTGGCCAGCATACCGGCGACCATGGACTGGTTGTAGATGTTGCTGGAGGAGCGCACGCAAATGCGCTGTTTCCACGCCGGCTCCGCGAGTACCGCGTAGTCACCCAGTTCCGCGGGATTCACCCGATCCGGCGCGTAGACCAGGACCCTGGCGCGAAGGGACAGGCCGTACCAGAGGCCCTCATCACTGCGCAGATGCTTCGGCACCGCCGCATCCAGTGCCGCCGATGTGACCGGTTGCAACAGATCCGCCTGCTGTGCCCGGTACAGGTTGCCCGCATCGCTGGTCAGCAACAGGTCCGCCGGTGAATTGAGGCCTTCGTTGCGCAGCCGCGCAAGCAGGGCGTCGCCATCCCCGGTTACCAGATTCACGGCAATCCCGGTTTCCGCGCTGAAACGGTCCAGCAAGGGTTTGATCAGTGCCTCCTGACGCGCCGAGTAGACATTGACCGACTCCTGAGGCGAGCAGGCGCTCAGCGCCAGCGGCAGTACCAGGAGTGCGAGCAGCAACCGCGCAATAGTGCCTTCGCGGAACAGGTGGAGCATGCAGACCTCTCATCAACGGGGTGAGTAGCGGATTGATAACGCTAATTATTCTCATTTGGAGAGCAATAGCAACCCTATTTTCTGCTATCGGCCCCGGACCTGTAAATGCACCCGCGCCGCTTCTGCCTGAACCAGGTGCTGTGGTGAAACACGGAGAATTTTGCTGTTCAGAGCCTTTGACGCGTACACTCGGCGGATCACTTGCCGGAGATGCATTTCAATGTCCCTCAACCTTCCCCTGTCGTTACTGGAACTCGCCTCCGTGCGCGCCGGTGACTCGGTGGGCCAGACCCTGACCAACAGCGTTGCCTATGCGCGTCACGCGGAGCAGCTGGGTTTCAAGCGCTTCTGGCTTGCCGAGCACCACAATATCGAGGGCGTGAGCAGTTCCGCCACCGCGGTGCTGGTGGGGCACATCGCTGGCGCCACCAAAAGCATCCGCGTTGGTTCCGGCGGCATCATGTTGCCCAACCATCCGCCGCTGGTGATTGCCGAGCAGTTCGGCACGCTTGAGTCCATTTATCCCGGGCGCATCGATCTCGGCCTGGGCCGGGCTCCCGGTACCGATCCCGTCACCAGCCGCGCCCTGCGCAGGGCCGGGCCGGGTGCGGAGGCGTTCCCGGACGACATCGCTCAGCTGCAGGCCCTGTTGGGCCCGCTGCGCCCCGGGCAGGAGGTCAAGGCCATTCCCGGTGCTGGCACCGAGGTGCCGATCTGGCTGCTGGGGTCCAGCCTTTACAGCGCGCAGCTGGCCGGCATGCTCGGCCTGCCCTTTGCCTTTGCCGGTCATTTCGCTCCGCGTCTGTACCGTGAGGCGATACAGACCTACCGCGCCCACTTTCAACCGTCGCGCCAGCTCAATGCTGCCTACGCCATGCTTGCGGTGCCGGCGATTGCCGCGGATACGGATGCACAGGCGCGTTTGCTGGCGACCTCCAGTCAGCAGCGCATTCTGGCCCTGCTGCGTGGCCGCCCCCTGTTCACGCAACCTCCGGTAGACAGCATGGAGGGCCTCTGGAGTCCCCAGGAGGCCGCTGCAGTGCGGGATTTCCTCGGTCTGCAGCTCTGCGGCGGGCCGGCCACGCTGGGCCGTCAGCTGGAGGAGCTCTTGGCCACGGTGGCGGTTGATGAGCTGATGTTGACAGTGGACATACACGACCCGGCACAGCGCCGTTATGCGCTGGATATCCTCGCCGGTCTGTGCAGTCTGCCTGCCCGTCTGGCCAGAGCCGGCTAGGTGGGCAGGGGGCCGTGCACCCCGTATAATCGCCGGCTTTCGCTGAGGTTACGCAAAGCCCATGACTGTTCGCACTCGTATCGCACCTTCTCCCACTGGCGACCCTCACGTCGGCACTGCCTATATCGCCCTGTTCAATCTGTGCTTCGCCCGCGCCCACGGCGGCCAGTTCATCCTTCGCATCGAGGATACCGACCAGGCCCGCAGCACTGCATCCTCAGAGCAGGCGATTCTGGATTCCCTGCGCTGGCTGGGGCTGGAGTGGGATGAGGGCCCGGATGTCGGCGGCGCCTGCGGCCCCTATCGCCAGAGCGAGCGCATGGAGCTGTACGGGGAATACGCCCTGCAGCTGGTGCGCGAGGGCAAGGCCTTTGTCTGCTACCGCACGCCGGAAGAGCTGGATGAGCTGCGTGAGGCGCGTCGCACCGCCGGTGACAGCACCGCCTTGTAGCCTGCTGATCTGCAGCTCCCGGAGGACGAAGCTGCCCGGCGCGCCGCCGCTGGCATGCCCTACGTCATTCGCATGGTAGTACCTGACCAGCCCGGTGCCTGCGTGATAGAGGATTTGTTGCGGGGGACCATTGAACTGGACTGGAGCATGGTGGATGCGCAGATCCTGCTCAAATCCGATGGCATGCCCACCTACCATCTGGCCAACGTGGTGGATGACCACCTTATGGGCATCACTCACGTGCTGCGTGGGGAGGAATGGATCAACTCCGCTCCCAAGCACAAGCTGCTGTACGAGTACTTTGGCTGGGAGATGCCGGTCCTGTGCCACCTGCCGCTGCTGCGCAATCCGGACAAGTCCAAGCTGAGCAAGCGCAAGAATCCCACCAGCATTCTTTACTACCAGCGCATGGGCTTCCTGCCTGAGGCGCTGCTCAATTATCTCGGCCGCATGGGCTGGTCCATGCCCGACGAGAGCGAGAAGTTCTCCCTGCAACAGATGCAGGACCACTTTGATATCCAGCGGGTCTCTCTCGGTGGCCCCATTTTTGATGTCGAGAAGCTGCGCTGGCTCAACGGACTCTGGATCCGCGAGGATCTGAGTGAAGCGCAGCTGGCCGAGCGCCTGGTGCAGTGGGCCTATAACGAACAGAACCTGATGCAGGTGCTGCCGCACGCCCAGAAACGCATGGAAACCTTGAGCGATTTTGCACCGCTGGCGGCCTTCCTCGTCTCCGGAACCTTACCGATCAGCGAAGCGTCTTTTGCCGAGATCAAGGGCGAGCGCGAAGATCTGGCAGCAAACCTGCAGTTTGCGCTGTGGCGCCTGGAGGCCCTGCGGGAATGGGATCGCGATGCGGTGTGGAACGCGCTGAAGAGCCTGGCAGAGGCCATGGGGATCAAGATCAAGGACCTGCTGGCGCCCCTGTTTGTTGCCATCGCTGGCTCCAGCACATCCTTTTCGGTGGTCGACTCCATGGCCATGATCGGCCCGGACATGAGCCGCGCGCGTCTGCGCCACGCCATCGAGGTGCTGGGGGGCGTATCGAAAAAGTCCGCGAAACGCCTGGAAAAAGCCTATGCTGAACTTGGGCAGGACGGCTGAATCGTCCTTGGCCATCCCCGCGGATAGTCGCTTCGGGTTTCTGCTTGTTGGCGCTGGCCGCTCCGGCACCAGCCTTCTGGCGGCGCTCCTGGATCAGCACTCCCAGCTGGAGGTCGGCTTTGAAGTGGGCAGCATGGACTGCCTGCGAGGGCAGGCACTGGTAGACGAGCCGGAGCGGCTGTTCCAGCAGCGCAGCGGTGCCTTTGTCGAGCGCTGCATCGCCGCCGCCGCAAGCTCGCCCGCGATGCTCTGGGGCAACAAGATCACCACCGAACAGCTGGCCGGCCTGAACAAGCACAATCTTTATCACGTGCCGCCGCTCAATATTCTGGACGCCTTCTTCAATGGTGTGCTCGGGGACCTGCCGGTTATCTACCTGCTGCGCGACGGTCGCGCCTGCGTGCAGTCCAAGCTCGCGCGCACAGCGCAGAGTCTGGAGCAGGCCTGCGCGAGTTGGTGCTATGCGGTAGAAGTTTACGAGTTTCTGCAGGCCCGATCGGACACCTTGTTTCTGCGCTTTGAAGACCTGTTGCTCGCACCCGAGAGCGAACTTGGGCGCGTGCTGGCATTCCTCGGCGTCGAGTTCGAGCCCGGCCTTGTGTCTGAGGAAGGCACCATGCATCCGGGCATGCTGCCGGCCTACCGCCGCCCGGGAATTGATCCCGCGCGGGCGATGAACCTCGATGTCAGCCATCCCTGCGTGGCGCTGATCGAGCCGGAACTGAGGCGCTGCGGCTACCTTTGAAACGCCGGTGCTATTCCGGGGGAGGGAGCCTACAATGGCGCCACCTGTTGCAGCGCGCGGAGAATCGAACGTGGCCATCAGTGCATTTGACCTGTTCAAGGTGGGCATTGGTCCCTCCAGCTCCCACACCGTCGGGCCGATGAATGCCGCCCGCCGCTTTGCCCTGGCCTTGTACCAGGCCGGGAGTTTACGGCGTTGCCAGCGGATTACTGCGGAGCTCTATGGTTCCCTGGGTGCGACCGGCGCCGGCCACGGCTCCCCCAAAGCGATCATTCTCGGGCTCGAGGGCGAAACCCCGGAGGCAGTGGCGGTGGGGGGTATAGCGGCCCGGGTCGCTGGCGTGCGCGAAGGCGGCCGATTGTGCCTGCTGGGCTGCCATGAAATCCCCTTCAGCTATCGGGACGACCTGATCATGCGCCGCGGGGAGTCCCTGCCCTGGCATGCCAACGGCATGCGTTTCACGGCCTTCGATGCCGCTGGCGACACGCTGCAGGCCCGGGTGTACTACTCGGTTGGCGGTGGCTTCGTGGTCGATGAGGCGGCCGCGGAGGGGGGAGATGTCATTGTTGATGACGCCACCCAACAGGCCTGGCCATTCACCACCGCGGATGAGCTGCTGCGCCAGTGCAGAACCAGCGGCCTCTCGATCAGCGCCCTGATGCTGGAAAACGAGAAGGCCTGGCGCACTGAGCAGGAGATCCATGCGGGATTGCTGGCTCTCTGGCGGGTCATGGATGCCTCCATCGAACGCGGCTGCTGCACAGAAGGGATTCTGCCGGGCGGCCTCAAGGTCAAGCGCCGGGCGGCGCAGCTGCAGCGGCAGCTCGAGAGCGGTGTCGGCAGCCTGGGCGACGATTCACTCAACACCATGGATTGGGTCACACTCTATGCCTTGGCGGTGAACGAGGAGAATGCCGCCGGAGGGCGCATCGTGACTGCGCCGACCAACGGTGCCGCCGGGATCATTCCCGCGGTGTTGAAGTATTATTTGACCCGCTGCAAGGACGCCAGCGAGGCCGACGTGACCCGCTATCTGCTGACCGCTGCTGCGATCGGTATTCTCTACAAGATCAACGCGTCGATCTCCGGTGCCGAAGTCGGCTGTCAGGGAGAGGTGGGGTCGGCCTGCTCCATGGCCGCCGGCGCCCTGGCCGATGCGCTCGGGGGCACCCCGGCCCAGGTCGAGAACGCTGCGGAGATTGCCATGGAGCACAACCTTGGACTCACCTGTGACCCTGTCGGTGGACTGGTGCAGGTGCCGTGTATTGAGCGTAATGCCATGGGCGCGATCAAGGCCATCAGCGCCGCGCGCATGGCCCTGCGCGGCAGCGGCGAGCACTGCGTGTCCCTGGACCAGGTGATCAAGACGATGAAAGACACCGGCCGCGACATGCAGGACAAGTACAAGGAAACCTCGCGCGGCGGACTCGCAATCAATGTGCTGGAGGTGCCGGTCAATTTTGTCGACTGTTGAGGGCCAGCCCGCTTGACAGCGCTTTGCGGCCTCACTAGAATTCGCGTCCTCAGAGTTTCGGGGCTATAGCTCAGCTGGGAGAGCGCTTGCATGGCATGCAAGAGGTCGACGGTTCGATCCCGTCTAGCTCCACCAAACACACCCCCTGCGTCGCAAGACCCAGGGGGTTTTTTGTGCCTGTGAAGCAAGCAGATTGCACTGCAGGCAACGCCGCAGGCGGCTAGGTAATAATGCGCTCCAGTCGCTCCAGCACATGGTCCACTTCCGCTGCGGTATTGTAGTGCACCGGTCCCAGGCGCAGGACCCCACCGCTGTCAGCGAGGCCCAGGCTATCGATGACCTGTAGCGCGTAGTTGTGGCCGCTCCAGGTGAAGATGTTGTGTTCTGCCAGGGCTGTGGCAAGCGCGAGAGGATGATGTCCGGCGACGCTGACTGATATGGTCGATACCCGATTGTGGATCAGGGCCTCGTCGGCGATGCCGTGAACACGGACCTTCGGCATGGATGAAAGACCCTGCAGCAGGCGCACGGCCAGGGCGTCTTCGTGCATGCGCATCCAGCTTTTGGCGTTGTTGATCAGCGTGCGTGCATCCTGCTCCGGGCTGTGCTGTCTGCCCAGCCACTCGTAATACTCAACAGTGCCAATCAGCGCGGCCAGCCCCTCATAGTTCGCGCAACCGGTCTCAAAGTTTCGCGGGGTGGTATCCGGCGCGGCCCTCAGTTTGGGCGGCGACAAGGCATCCAGTACTGACTTCTTGCCCCACAGGATGCCAACGTGCGGGCCGTAGAATTTGTAGGCTGAGCAGACGAGGAAATCGCAACCCAGGTCCTGAACATCGACATCACCATGGGGTGCAAACTGCACCGAGTCCACATAGCTCAAGGCGCCGCATGCCCTGGCGTGTTTGGCAATTTCTGCGACGTTGTTGATGGTGCCGGTGATATTGCTGGCATGGTTGACTGCGACCAGCCGCGTGCGGGGTGTCAACAGGCGCTCGAGTTGCTCAAGATTGTACTGGCAGCTCTCCCGATTGAATTCCAGCCATTTAATGCTGAGTCCGCAGCGCTCCGCCAGGAGTGTCCAGGGGGTCACGTTGCCATCGTGATCCATTCGTGTCAGCAGAATCTCGTCCCCGGGGGAGAGCAGGGGCTCAAGGGCTCTGGTGAGGTGAAACGTCAGCGACGTCATGTTCGGGCCGAATACGATTTCGTCAGCCGAGTGCGCGTTGAGGAAGGCCTGCATTTTTTCACGCGCCTCAACCACCAGATTGGTGGTGGCCAGGGAAGTGCGGAAACACCCTGCGCTGTTGGCGGTAGCATTCAGCAGGTAATCCTGCATACGTGACACAGCCTTGGCCGTAACCTGAGTGCCCGCAGGATTGTCGAAATATATCCGGGGTTTGCCGTCATCGATCACTGCCAGCGATGGAAACTGTGCGCGCACCGTGTCCAGTGTCGACGGGAGGTTGGAATACGCATGCATTCGTTTTGCCCTCTAGCGTAGTGAAACCGGGTTTAAGACCGCAGGCGGTGATGGCCGCAGCAGACTCCCCGGTCTAATGTGAACGGTGTTCATTTTAGCAGTAAATTCCGCGTCTGCAAGTCTGTCTTGCAAGCGGGTTGGCCGTCTGGCTGCTGGCTAGTTGCCCTGAAACTTCGGTGGCCGCTTTTCCAGAAACGCGGCCATGCCTTCTGCTGCATCCTGCATGCCCTGGGTGAGGAGGAACTGGTCTGCGTCCATGAAGCTGGTGGCCTCACTCAGCGCATTGGCGCAGGCATTGACCGCGCGTTTGGTCATGCGGACCGGGACCGGTGGCATTTCCGCAACTTTTCTTCCGAGATCCTGGGCAAAGGCGAGAACCTCGCCCGCAGGCACGCAATAGTCAACGAGACCCCAGTCCTCAGCCGTCGCCGCGTCCACAGGATTGGCCAGAATGAGGAGCTGTTTGGTCCGCGAGGGCCCAACCAGGTTGATCAGCCGAGGTATACTCTGCCAACTCATATTCATGCCCAGTCTGAGCTCAGGCACATAAATGGCCCCGGCGTTGGACATCACGCGCCAGTCGCAGGCCGCTGCCAGTACAACGCCCCCACCAACACACCAGCCCTCCACGGCGGCAATTGTCACCTGCTCCAGGCTTTCCCAGGCGGCGCACATGCGTGGCCCTGATTGCAGGGCTCTTCGTTGTTCCGCTACCGATGCTGTCCGGATCGCTTGCAGCGCAGGGTCCGCAAGGTTGATTCCTCCCGTGAAGGTGTCCCGACGACCGCTCAGTATGACGGCGCTGATCTGGCTGTTGTCCTGCAAGTCTCTGGCCAGATGCGTGAGTTCCTCCATCAGGGCCAGGTTGAGGCTGTTTACACTGTTGCCGGAATCAAACTCTACAGTAAGAACATTTCCCGCCTGCTGGAGATTCAGGTATTGCCATGTTTTTTCGGTCATCGTCTCGCGTCCGTCGCTGGATAAATATGGGTATGGGTCAAATTGAGGTTGACGAATAGTTTGTGTTCGTTAAATATGAACGTTGTTCACTTTTGTTAGCATCCGTCATTGGCCAGAGGGTAGTCAAATGCAATGTGCCGGCAGGGGCAGTTTTGGCCTATGG
>JBLRXF010000021.1:0-16523 GCA_047920875.1 Haliea sp.
CCTGATGTCTCTGCAGCACCCTGCAGCTGCTGGCACCACTGCGCCCTGTCGATAGCTACAAGGCCAGTCGGCGCAGCCGCGCAGCTCATACCCACGCCGACATACTTGGGCGTCAATGTTTCAGTGACATAATTCGCCGCCGACAGACGGTTGACGGTCATTCGGCTCGCCATGTCATTGAGCAGAATCAGAGCCTGCGTTCGCTGGTAGGACTCCATTTCAGATCGTTGCAGCCGTGACTGGACATCCATCAAACCCCAAAGACCAATCACAACGATAGCGATGGTCACCAGGACTTCGATCAACAGACCACCGCGCTGATGAGCTAGACCGACATTCTGCATCACCGATTCCATTTATCGGCGGGGGTGCCGACTCCCTGCTCATTCAAGGTCAAATTGCCATCCTTTGCCTGACTGCCAGTGGGGGAAAATGTCATGACGTATGTGGGCACAACCCCCGTGCCCAGCGTGATGGTATAGGTATAGTTTCGTGCCACATCGGGATCGAGACTGAATCCGGAACTCTCCAAAGTCGCTTTATTGGCGTAACTGCGATCTGAGAGAAAGCGTTGCTGCTGTCGGTTGGCAATGTCCAGCATCACAGCCTGGGCAGCCGCACGATTACCCCGAATAATCTGATTCTGGTAAGCCGGCAAGGCAACGCCCACCAGGATTCCCAGAATCACCAATACGATGAGCAGCTCAACGAGGGTAATGCCTCGCTGGGTTTGTCGATTTTGACAGGAATATGCCATAGCTGATTGCTTGACCCACACGCAACGTTTCACTTCTATAACATACTATACTGCCATGACAATCCAAGCTGAGTGCGACGGAAGGCGGCTAAACTATGACAGACGGTGACAAATGGCAATCAGGCACTGAAGTTCAGCTTGCAACGCAGATAGCAGCGTACCCAATGAGTCGGCACAGAAAGAATCTGTTCCCATAATCCAGTTTTTTGACTCTATACTTGGAGACATCGCGAAACCCGAGCTTGAGTAGCAGCAACAGGAACCCCCAATGCCCGTCTCCAAAGGCTTCACCCTAATCGAACTCATGATCGTCATCGTCGTGGTCGCCATACTGGCCGCCATTGCCATACCCGGTTACCAGCAGTTTACCCTCAAGAGCAAGCGCGGAGACGCGATGAACAGCCTGTTGCAGGCGCAGATCCTGCAGGAGCGCTGGCGCGCAGATAATACCGCATATGCTGCATTGGCGGATATCTGGACCCATACCGGGTCGGGTGGCGCTTTGGTCTCGCTGGACGGCTTCTATCGGCTCTCGGATGCGCCCGAGGTGCTGGCGGGCGGCCCCACGGGGGCAGCCTATGCGATGAAAGCAGAGCCGGTCGGCGCGCAGGCCCGGGACAAGTGCGGCACTTTTGTGATTACCCAGAACGGCCCGCTGACGAGCTCACCCTGGGCGAACAGCACCTGCTGGGGGCGGTAAGCCCGGGCCAAATGCGGCCAACGCCCTCAGCAGCCAGTCTTTGCGGACGCCACCAGCACGTTGACCTCAGTGTCGAACAGCACGTTGTCCAGGTAGGCCGTCTTGCGGTTGGGGGCGCTGGCAGACACTTCGACCCGACTGACCGCTGGATGAGCAGCGGTGGGCTCACAAACCAGGTCGTCGCTCTTCGCGGCAATCCAGGTCACTGAACCCGTCCAGCCGTCATAAAACGACAGGTAGTAAACGGTACACTGATACTTCAGTCGATTGGTGGCGATCGCGCAGAAGGGGGTGTAACTGGTGTTGCTGATGCCGTCGATAGACTCAATGGTGGCATCAAAGCCCTCCCCCTCGAGTAGGTCAGCCTTGTCCAGATTGCCATAGACCAGGATCTGGTAGATATAGACGTAATCATATTCCGCCACATACTCGGGTGGCAGGTCACCGGCAAAGTCTGCCACAGGCACCAATTCCACAATAACACGCCGCTCGTCTTGACCCTCGGGGTCAATGGGCGTGGCCGTACTGGGATTGGGGCCGGCCTCCAGCACCGCCAGTTTCTTGCCCTGCATGACCGGCTCTTCGCGCAGCAGGCGCCCGGAGAGGCTGACCGTATGAGTCAGGGCGGCAGCTGGCGCCTCGGTAGCATCCGGGTCCTGGCGCAGGCCCTGCCAGCTCACCGTTACCGTTACCGCGAACAGCGACGCGTCGCTGCTGTCCACTTCCCAGCAACGGGTGAAGGCAGCACTGCTGCCCTCCAGTGGTGCTTCTTCACATTCGCTGGTCAGGGCGTCGTAGTCCACCGCCAGGGCGTAATCGCGCAGGGCCTCAAGTTTCTCCTCCGCCAGCACCAGGGCCTCGGTTCTCGCCTTGGATTCGGTGGTGCTGCGCGAGGACTCCAGCACCAGCCGGCCTATCGCCAGCACGGCCAGGGCGACGATAAATACCGTCACAATCACCTCGACCAGGCCGAAGCCGGCGCTTCCGCGGCGCCAAGGGTGTCGTGCAGACAACACTTTCACTCAGAAATCCCTCCAGGTACCCGGTACGCGGGCAACCCAATCAGCCTTCAGGGTATAGGGGTCCGGATCCACCAGGGTGTCAATGCGGTTGAACTCGGTATTGGCATTGAAACCCGTGGCATCGCCGTTGATATAGGTGGAACCATTGATCACGGCACCACCCCAGCCGTTGGCGGTGGTGCAGGCGTTGTCGATGAAGACGATGCCGGTAATCTCCATGCCGCCCTGAATGCTGGGACATTCCTCAAAGATCAGGATGATGGGCTTGGTAGCGGAACCCAGAAAACTGGTGCTGAAAACAGCGCTGTTGAGATTTTTGCCGGCACCCAGGCGGGGATCACCGGCGGCAAACCAGATCACATTGCGCTCAGCCACGGGGCGACTGGATTCCCTCGTAGCCTGGGCCTTGAGGTCTGCACGGGTGACCGAGAACGCCACATCCCAGATGTCACCACCGAAGGCGCCGTAGGCAATATCGTCGTCGCTGACGTCGGAAATATGGCCGGGGTCAATGCAGGGATCACCATTGGGCTTGGTGAGCTGGCCGCTGGTCTGTATCTTGAGCCCGCCCAGGGAGTTGATTTCGGGGTTGCCCAGTACCCCGTCGAGGCAGCCGTCGAATGACAGCGGCGGACCCTTCATGTCGACATCGGTCAGCAGCAGGTTGCTGTGCAGCATCTGCGAGGCGCGGGCACGGATACCAGCGTCAGACTGCGCCTGCGCCTCGGCCAGCACTTCCAGGTAGTCGGTGTTGGCCGGGTTTCGACGGAAGGTTATTGCCGCACCGTAGGTGTCGCCGTTGGGCGCTGCCATGCCGGGGAACGCGGGGTCAGGGCTGGCCTCCTCGAAGCCGTTGTCCTGCAGTGCCCAGCCCGGCTCGTTGCCTGTATACCAGGCAATACCGTAGTCCAGAGCCGCTTCCGCGGCGTGAGCCACTTCCCGTGCGCGGGCCTCGCTGGCGCCGGTTCGGCTCTCGGAGACCGTGAGCCGCACCAGGGTCAGGACCGAGAGCATCGCCGCGGAAGCCAGCAACACCACGGCCATCAGGGCGAAAGCGCCCTTCTGATGGCGAGGCGCTGCCACCTTGTTCACGCTATTCACCGTCATCGAATACCACCACTTTGTCGTTCCTGACCTTCACCGAGCTGTGCAGGATGGCCCTCGCCTCTGGGCGGTCACTCAGCGAGCCCTCCAAGTCGATGGCAACCCGCCGCACCGACTGCAGGTACTCCACGCTTGCCAGTTCACAATCCACAGATTCGCGATTGACCAGGCTGTCCGGATTCGCAGGATCCACGGGATTCTCGGGGTCCAACGGGGTATAGATGCAGGTCTCGGTCAGCACAAACTGCAGGCGGTCGACCCGTATCAGCGGCGAATTCACGGTCACCCAGGAACCCTCGTCGCAACTGAAGGCGGTACCTCCGTCATAGGCCTCGAGCACTGCACCGTTCAGACGAAAACCAAAGCGCTCATTGAAGGGCGAAAAGGCATCCATCTCGCCGACGGCGCCATCCGAGTTGTAGTCGTAGGCAAAGAGAATGCAGGTGTTTTCCGGCTGCCCGGTCATCGCGCCGACCTGCAGATCAAGCTCCTCGGTCATGAAAGGGTTGGCCCAGACGGCGTTGTCATTGTCCCAGACATTGGCCGGGTTGTCGGGGTCCACGTCTATCCCCCAGGCGCCTGCCCGGCGAATGTCCCGCACCATCAGCCCCATGAGCGAGCGCAATTCATCATTCAGGTTGTTGCGCTCGCAAACGTCGGCACAGCTTTGCACCACCGACAGGTAGAGATTCATGCCCCCCAGCACCACCACGGTGCTGAGCAGGATGGCCAGCATCAGTTCTATCAGGGTCAGGCCCCGCATTGCACGCGGCTTGCACTTCAGCATGGCTCGTACCCCAATCCGGAATCAGAACAGAGGGTGACCTGGCCCAGTGCACCAAGCTTGACCTGCACCGAGTAGCGGCCAGCGGTAAAGACGGCGGAACCCACACTGGTGAGCGAGCGCAGGGAATCGAAGCGGGCGGTGGGGATGCCATCCACCGGGGCGAAGGTCACCGCGCTCATGGCGACGCTGGCAGCGTAGGAGGCGCTGCTGTTGCCTCGGGTTGCCTGTTCACCGGAGATAGCCAGTGCGCAGAAGCCGGGCTCTTCCGGGTCTTCAACGCGGCAGTCGCAGGCTGTATTGGTGGTGATCGCGTAGCACCACTCAAGCGCATCATCGGTGACGACGGACAGGCTGACGGAAGCGCCGGTGCCACGGGACAATGATTCGCTGCGGGCGTAGGCGAGGTCAGCCGCCAGGGCCTGGGCCGCGGATCTCACCTTGCCGCGATCCCCAAAGCCCTGCCAGGCGGGCATGGCAATGGCCAGCAGCACCGATGCCACCACGATGACAATCATCAGTTCGAGGAGACTGAACCCCCGGCCCCTGTGCATCTGCTTGCGTCGCTTCAATCCAGAATCACCCCCATAACCTGATTATAGATAAGCACCTATCGCCTGTTGGCGCAAGGTGGAGGGCATCGCCCGCGGAGCGGGCTCCCACAACCCGTCTGCCTCACGGTGGGAGCGCGTTCCCCGCGCGATCATCCAGCCTGCAGCACGAATGCCCCGTAGATCGCCCGCAGCGCCTGCGGATAATCATCCGGTGCCACGCCGACGATGATGTTAAGCTCTGACGCCCCCTGGTTGATCAGGCGCACATTGACCCCCGACGACGCCAGTGCGGTGAAAACCTTGGCCGCAATCCCGGGGGTGCGCGCCATCTCCTCACCCACAATGGCTATCAGGGCAATACTCGGCACATACTCGATCTCATCCGGCTCCAGGGTGCGGCGGATCTCATCCAGCACCTGCTCCACCCTGCCCTCCAGCCACTTTGACTCCAGCACGACGCTGACGCTGTCGATGGCCGAGGGGCAGTGCTCGAAGGGTATTCCGTTGTGCTCCAGCACTCCCAGCAGGCGATAGACAAAGCCCACCTCGCGGTTCATCAGGTGCTTGCCGATGGTGATCATCGAGAAGCTGGTCTTGCCGGCAACGCCGGCAATCTGGGTGCTCTGGATAATCTCAGGCGACAGCTCCGCGACGATTCGGGTCCCGGGGTGGTCCGGTTCATTGGTATTGCGGATATTGACCGGAATACCCACCTCCCGTACCGGCGCCATGGCCTCATCGTGCAGCACACTGGCACCCATATAAGCCAGCTCGCGAATCTCGGCGTAGGTAACTTCGGCCATCGGCCGCGGCTGGCTGACAATACGCGGATCCGCCATCAGCAGCCCGGAGACATCGGTCCAGTTCTCATACAGAGAAGCGTGGGCCGCGCGGGCGGCAACGGCACCGCTGACGTCGGACCCACCGCGGGAAAAGGTCCGCACCTGCCCTTCCGGATCGCGACCATAGAAACCAGGCAGGACGTAGCGCTTGCCGGTGTCCGCCAGACGCGCGCCCAGCAGCGTCCAGGTCTGGGGATCGACCAAGCCATTACTGCCAATCACGACGCAGTCCGCCGCTTCGATAAATTCAGCGCCCAACCAGGCGGCGAGCAGCAGCCCGGAGAAATGCTCGCCCCGAGAGGCAGCAAAATCAGCAGTCACACCAGCCTCGAGTTGCGCCTGGAACTGCTGCAGATGCTGCCCAATGAACGACGGAATGCCGAGCTCCTGTTCAATACCGGTGAAGCGTTCCACGATCTGGCTGAAGGGACCGCCGAAATCGGCGTTCATGCTGGCAGCGTGGTGGCAGAGGTAAAGCAGGTCGGTGATCTTGGTGTCCCTGCTATCCCGTTTGCCAGGTGCGGAAGGAACAATGATGCTACGCCTCGGGTCCGCGTCAATAATGGCCCGCACCTTCCGCATCTGCTCTGTGCTGGCGAGACTGGAGCCGCCAAACTTGCACACGATCCGCTCCGCCGCCGGCTCCTGCGCCGCCGTCACCTGCCCTGATTCCGTCACCACTGCTGCCCTGCCCTCTGACGGGCCCGCCGACATGGCAGACCCTGAAACCGCATAGTTTACTGCAGCGGGGATTCCGGGTGGAGCGCAGGGAAAAAAATCCGCGGTGGAACTACAGGATCACGGATTGTTCGTTACACTTGAACCACACCTTGACACCCGGATACTGCCTTATGCCCACACTCCACGGCTTCGCTGCCAGCAACTACTGCAACATCGTCAAACACTGCCTGCTGCACAAGGGCGTTCCCTTTACCGAGAACCTGGTCTACCCGGGTGCGCCAGCCTTGCTGGCCGTCAGCCCGGCGGGCAAGGTGCCCGCACTGACGACGGATTCGGGCATGTCCCTGTCGGAGAGCAGCGTCCTGGTGGAGTACATCGAGGAGGCCTACCCCGCAAAGCCCCTGCTACCGCGGGACCCGGAACAGCGCGCTCGAGTTCGGCAGGTGATGAAAGTGGCCGAGCTGTACCTGGAGCTGCCGGCGCGGCGCCTGCTGCCCGCCGTACTGGGCAATGTCCCGGTGTCGGATGCGGTAAAAAAGGAGGTGCAACTTACGCTGGACAAGGGCTGCGCCAGCCTGGCCCAGCTGGCACACTTCTCGCCCTGGGTCTGGGGCACAGAGCTGACCCTGGCCGACATCTACCTGCGCTACGTGCTGGCCATTCCGAAGCTGGTCGGCCCCAGCCAGTTACAGTGGGATGTCCTGCCTGCGGTGCCAGGCCTTGCCGAGTGGGATGCACGCATGGCCGAGGACGCGGTGTCGAAGCAGGTGGATGCCGACCAGCAGGGCAACATGCAGGACTTCATGGCCTATGTCAGCAAGGCAATGCAGAAAGCCTGACGCGGTTGATTGCCTATGCCCGCAGGGCGGGCTTGTCCACCTTGCCCGCCGCGTTCAAGGGTAGCGCGTCTACCCGGCGCCAGATTCTCGGAGTCTTGTAGCCTGCAAGCAGGGCTTTACAGTGGGCTGCCAGCTCGGCGTCACTGACCTGCTCTGCCAATACCACCACGGCGCAGACCCGCTCTCCCCAGCGCGGGTCTGGCACGCCGATAACGGCGCAATCCCTGACTGCCGGGTGCCGGCGCACGGCCTCCTCCACTTCCCGGGAGGCGACGTTTTCGCCGCCGCTGATAATCATGTCTTTCTTGCGATCGACAATGTAGAGATAGCCCCGGGCGTCGAAGCGGCCGATATCGCCGGTATGCAGCCAGCCATCTGCCAGCGCCGCCGCGGTTGCCTCCGGTTGCTGCCAGTATCCCTGCATGCACTGCGGGGCACGCACCAGAATCTCGCCTTGCTCCCCGGAGGCGCAGGCATTGCCTGCTGCATCTACCAACCTGAGTTCCACCGTCGCCAGGGGTTTGCCCACCGATTGCAGCAATTCAGGCCGGTCTGCCGCCGCCAGGCGGTGATCCTCCACCGTCAGGAAGGCCGCGCTGCCGGATAGCTCGGTCATCCCGTAGCTCTGGCAGAGGCCGACCCCGGTCTCCGACAGCAGGCGTTGCAGGAGCGCTTCGGGCATCGCGGATGCGCCGTAGCCAATGGTGCGCACACACGCAAGGTCCGCTGGGCGGAAGGAAGGATGCTCCAGCAACATGGCCAGCATGGTCGGCGCCAGAGACATCGTGGTAACACCCAGTTCGCGGCAGGCGCGCAAGGTTTCCTCGGCATTGAACGAGCGCAGCAGCACGACTGCAGCGCCGTTCTGGTGCTGCAACAAAACGTTGTGGGCGGCGACATGAAACAGTGGGAAGGGGTAGAGAAACTTGTCATCCGCCGCGACCGGCCTCGCCAGCGCTGCAGATTCCAGGCCTGCGAAAAAGGAGCGATGACTGAGCACCGCGCCCTTGGGCCGGCCAGTGGAGCCGGAGGTGAAGAGAATCCAGACTGGATCCTGCATATCCAGTGTCGGCAGAGGTGCCACCGGGCTATTCTTTAGCCAGTGCTCATAGTTTGCCTGCAGATCGACACTGCTCAGGTTAGGCGGACACTCTGGATCCGCGCGCAGAGCCCGCAGTAGCTCGCCATCGGCAAACAGCAGACGCACCCCCGCAGCGTCAAGCTGATACAGCCACTCTGTCGGCGCCAGCCGGGCATTGAGCGGCACCAGAATGCGGCCGCTGGCGGCGCAGGCGTAAATGAGCTCGATAAATTGCGGGCAGTTCCAGGCCAGCACGCCAATGCGATCACCGGGCCCACCCACCGCGGCTAAACGTGCCGCCAGCTGCTCCACGCGTTGATTGAGCTGGGCATAGGTCGTGGGCTCACCCTGCCACCACAGAGCCACCGCGTCAGGCCGCAGCCCTGCCTGGATGGCGGGCAAGTCGTGTAGAAAGCGCGCCTGCCGCAGGCCCGCCTCACGCATGGGTCGGTGTTCCTGACGGACGGTGCAGCCGCCAGGGCATTAGAGTGCGACGTCGATGGCGGCGGCCACGCGCAGGGCCTTTTGCACGGCCTCATCAATCTTGTCTCCACGGGCGAGACCGACACCCAGACGCCGCTCGCCGCGGACCTCCGGCTTGCCGAACAGGCGCAGGTCTGTATCCTCCTCCGCCAGTGCCGCCGCCAGGTTGCCATAGCGCATGTCTGCGGAATCCCCGGCTACCAGCAGCACCGCCGACGCCGAGGGACCCAGCTGACGGATGACCGGCACGGGCAGGCCAAGGATAGCCCGGGCGTGAAGCGCAAATTCCGAGAGATTCTGGGAAATCAGCGTGACCAGGCCGGTGTCGTGGGGCCGCGGCGATACTTCGCTGAAATACACCGCGTCTCCCTTGATGAACAGCTCCACCCCGAAAATACCGTGACCACCCAGCGCTTCGGTGACTGCCCCGGCAATACGCCGGGATTCTGCCAGAGCGACCGGGCTCATGGCCTGGGGCTGCCAGGACTCACGGTAATCGCCCTTTTCCTGACGGTGGCCGATAGGCTCGCAGAAACTGGTGCCATCGCGATGACGCACGGTCAGCAGGGTGATCTCGTAGTCAAAATCGACGAAACCTTCAATGATCAGCTTGCCAGCTCCGGTGCGACCGCCGGCCTGGCCGTACTCCCAGGCGTGGTCGACATCGGCTTCGCTGCGCACCGTGCTCTGGCCCTTGCCGGACGAGGACATGATGGGCTTGACCACGCAGGGCAGCCCCACCGCCGCCACCGCCGCCACATATTCCTCACGGGTTTCCGCAAAACGGTAGGGTGAGGTCGCCAGACCCAGCTCCTCCGCCGCCAGGCGCCGGATACCCTCGCGATTCATCGTGAGTTGCGCCGCACGGGCGGAAGGCACCACCTGCCAGCCCTCGGTTTCCAGCCGCACCAGCTCATCCGTGGCGATGGCCTCGATTTCCGGCACGATAAACTGCGGGCGCTCCTGCTCTACCAGCGCCCGCAGCGCGGCGCCGTCCAGCATATTCAGCACATGGCTGCGATGGGCTACCTGCATCGCGGGCGCATTGGCGTAGCGATCCACCGCAATCACCTCGCAGCCAAGGCGCATGAGCTCAATGGTGACTTCCTTGCCCAGTTCGCCGCTGCCCAGCAGCATGACGCGGGTGGCATGGGGAGTGAGCGGTGTGCCGATGGTGGTCATGGGAATCCCGTTGGCCAAAATGGCGATGGTAACACCCGATTGGCGCTGCGGGCAGCGCCCCCGCACTGTTCCGGTTAACCACGAGTGTGGGACTGCGCACCGGGAGGCTGAGAGCGGCGAGATAAGTTCGGCGCGGGGCATGATCTATACTGCTTGCAATGAAAGCGTGGAGGTTGTCGCCCACCGTAGGAGCTCGCTGGCCCAGGCCACCTTCTCTGGCCGCTGCGCGGCGATTCACCTTGTCCGCGAGCGATCGCCCGCAGAGCGGGCTCCCACGGGGCCTGGGTGGGTTCCCACAAGGTCGGTCTGGGCTCCCACAGGGCCGGTCTGCGCTCCCGTAATGTAGGAGCTCGCTCCGCGAGCGATCGCCCACAGAGTGGGCTCCCACAAGGCCTGGGTGGGTTCCCACAGGGCCGGCCTGAGCTCCCACAGGGCCGGTCTGTGCTCCCGTAATGTAGGAGCTCGCTGGCCCAGGCCACCTTCTCTGGCCGCTGCGCGGCCATTCACCTTGTCCGCGAGCGATCGCCCGCAGAGCGGGCTCCTACACTACCTCTGAGCGAGGTCCCCGCGCGATCAAAATGCACAGGAGAGAGTGAATGACAGCGACCAACACTGGCACCAAAGACCCCGTCTGCGGCATGAACGTGGACCCGGCGACCGCCAAACACCGCAGCGAGCATGCTGGCAAGACCTGGTACTTCTGCGCCGCGCGCTGTCGAGAAAAATTCGAGGCGGACCCGGAGCAGTATCTGGGCGAGCGCACCGAGCCCACCGCCATACCCGGCGCCATCTACACCTGCCCCATGCACCCGGAGGTGCGCCAGCAGGGTCCAGGCGACTGCCCGATCTGCGGCATGGCACTGGAGCCCGAGGAAGTTACCGCCGATACCGCCCCCTCGGCCGAGCTGGTCGACATGACCCGCCGCTTCTGGATCGGCCTGGTACTGACCCTGCCAGTTTTCGTGCTGGAGATGGGTAGTCACTTGTTTGCCATCGACCACCTGCTGTCCCCGCAATGGTCCAACTGGGTCCAGCTGGCGCTGGCGACGCCGGTAGTACTGTGGGCGGGCTGGCCCTTCTTCCTGCGCGGCTGGCGCTCGCTGCAGCGCCGCAGCCTGAACATGTTCACCCTGATCGCCATCGGCACCGGCGCCGCCTGGAGCTACAGCGTGGTTGCCACCCTGGCGCCGGGCATCTTCCCACCCGCCTTCCACCAGCCCGATAGCTCGGTTGCGGTATATTTCGAGGCGGCGGCAGTCATCATCGTGCTGGTTTTGTTGGGACAGGTGCTGGAACTGCGGGCCCGGGAGAAAACCTCGGGCGCCATCCGCGCCCTGCTGGACCTGGCACCGGCCAGCGCTCGCCGCCTCGACAGCGGCGGCGGCGAGCAGGATGTGGCGTTGGAACAGGTCGAGGTCGGCGACCGGCTGCGGGTGCGCCCGGGAGACAAGATCCCCCTCGACGGAGAAATACTCGAAGGGCGCTCAACAGTGGACGAGTCCATGGTCACCGGCGAACCCCTGGCGGTAAAACGCGAACCCGGCGACAGCGTGATCGGCGGCAGCATCAATGGCCAGGGCAGCTTCATCATGCGCGCGGACAAGGTCGGCCGCGACACCCTCCTCGCCCGCATCGTACAGATGGTCGCCAGCGCCCAGCGCAGCCGCGCACCGATCCAGGGACTGGCGGACAAGGTCGCCGGCTACTTTGTGCCTGCAGTGATCGCCGTGGCCGTGATCGCCTTCATCGCCTGGTCCCTGCTGGGGCCGCAGCCGCCCATGGCCTTTGCCCTGATTGCCGCGGTCAGTGTGCTCATCATCGCCTGCCCCTGCGCCCTGGGGCTGGCAACGCCCATGTCGATCATGGTCGGCATCGGCCGCGGCGCGGGCCTGGGCGTGCTGATCCGCGACGCCGAGGCGCTGGAGCGCATGGAGAAGGTGGATACGGTGGTGATCGACAAGACCGGCACCCTGACCGAGGGCAAGCCAGCCGTCACCTCTGTGCAACCGGCAGAGGACTTTGACGAGGCAACCCTGCTGACCCTGGTCGCGGCCCTGGAACAGGGCAGCGAGCACCCGCTGGCACAGGCCATTATTGCCCGCGCACAGGCACTGGAACTCGCCCTGCCGGAGGCGGTGGACTTTGCAGCCGAGAACGGCAAGGGCGTCACGGGGCAAGTGAATGGCCAGCGGGTGGCTGTTGGCAACCGCCTGTTGATGGAGGCGGAGGGCGCCGATAATGGCGCGCAGGATGCCGCCGCCGAGGAGCTGCGCGGCACGGGCGCCACGGTGATTTTCGCGGCAGTGGCCGGACGGTTCGCCGGGCTGCTGGCGATTGCGGACCCGGTAAAAGAAACCAGCGGCACAGCGATCAAGGCCCTGCAGGACGCAGGCATGCGCGTGGTCATGCTCACCGGGGACAACCGCACCACTGCCGAAGCGGTAGCTCGCACCCTGGGGATTGACGAGGTGGAGGCGGAAGTCCTGCCGGAGGACAAGGGCCATGTCATCCAGCGCCTGCGGGATGAGGGCCGAATCGTCGCCATGGTCGGCGACGGCATCAACGATGCGCCGGCGCTGGCTACTGCGGATGTCGGCATCGCCATGGGCACAGGAACCGACGTCGCTATCGAAAGCGCCGGCATCACCCTGCTACGCGGTGATTTGAGCGGTATCGTTCAGGCTTTGCAGCTGTCGCGGGCGACCATGCGCAATATCCGCCAGAACCTGTTCTTTGCCTTCGCCTACAACGCCCTCGGGGTGCCCATCGCCGCCGGTGTCCTCTACCCGCTGACCGGCATGTTGCTGTCGCCGATGATTGCCGCAGCCGCCATGTCCCTTTCCTCGGTTAGCGTTATCAGCAATGCGCTGCGGCTGCGGGGGCAGAGGTTGGGGGTAGCCTGACCCCGACCCTTGACCTCAATGTCGCATTACGCGGGTGTTTTGCTGCATTTTGCTACAAAAGCCCCGGTTTCTGTCCGTGGAGGTGTTTGATGTCCAAGCCCGTACCGCCAGTCCGCGTCAGCCGCAGCCTCTACGAGGCCGCAGAGCTGGCCGGTCGAATTGAGCACCGAAGCAGCGCCAAGCAGATCGAATATTGGGCCACTATTGGCCAATTGGCTGCGCAGACGCTGTCGGGCAACGACCTCCTGGCGATCAGCAGTGGTGTCGCTGAAGTTGCCGCCAATTACTACAACGACCCGGGGCCAGAACCAGATGCGCTGTTTGCCGCTGTCGAGCGTGATCGTCAGGCGGGGCGGCTGGCGGATCGCGTAAGCAGCAGCCAGACACGCTATCAGGCCAGCCTCGATTACCCCGGTTTGCTGGAACAGATCGACAGCGAGGGGCGGCGTACTGTCGGCCGCTTTGAGAACGGCCAATTCCTGCCCGATTCAGGCTTGCAGCCGCATCGAGCAGGCCATGGTGGCTGATCCTGTCGCGTTGCGTCCGCGCCTCTGGTTGCTCGCGGGGGCAAATGGCGCCGGCTATGAGATAAACCTGATCTACATACATCTCGAGGTACCCGACCTGAACGTCGCGCGCGTGGCGCAGCGAGTTGCCGACGGAGGCCACACTGTGCCAGAAAGGAAAATACGTGAGCGAATCGCACGAACCCTGACCAATGTAAGCCAAGCCCTGCCACTGTGCGATCGTTGCGACATTCTTGATAACTCCAGCAGCACCAACCCTTATCGGCGCGTTGCCTGCTGGGAGCATGGAGAACTTGCTGTTTTCGTATCGCCGGTGCCGCGCTGGCTACACTGCCTTGCAGAATGACCCACATGCCGTCTTCGTTCTGAAACCAGCAGAGTTCCCGGGCCAGCTAGCGCTTGGCTTCGACATCCAGCGCCGGCGTGGCCACCCTGCGCGGAGGAACACAGCAATCACCACTAAAACTCGAGGGAGTACTGCGCCGGCCCAGGCTCGGCGATTGGGGAAGCCGCCGCTCCGGCGTCCACCACCGGCGCCTCCAGCCCCGACAGTGACAACCCCAGCAGGCGCACCCCGCGCGGCACTGGCAGCAGGCCGGCCAGAATGGCGTGGGCAAGGGACGCGAGGCTGGCGCGGTCTGAAATGGGCACAACCACGGAGTGAGCCCGGGTAATCTGCTGGAAATCCGCAAACTTCACCTTCAGGGTCAGGGTGCGACCCGTCGCTGACTGCCGGGCGATGCGCTCCCAGACGATGTCGATGATCTGCTCCAGAGCGGCCACCAGCTCCGCATCCTGCTGCAAATCATCCGACCAGGTGCGCTCAGCACCGATGGACTTGCGTTGCCGGTCCGGACGCACCGGGCGCTCGTCTTCACCGCGGCTGGCGCGATACAGATACTCTGCGGATTTGCCGAAATGCTGCTGCAGAAAACCCAGGCTCTGCGCCCGCAGGTCAGCGCCGGTGTGAATGCCCAGAGCGCCCATGCGTTCTGCCGTGCGCGGCCCGACACCATAGAAGCGCCGTGCAGGCAGCGTCGCGACAAACGCCAGGGCGTCCTGCGGCAGCACCACAAACTGGCCGTTGGGCTTGTTCTGGTCGGAGGCGATCTTGGCGAGAAACTTGTTGTAACTGACGCCGGCGCTGGCGGTGAGACCGGTTTCTGCGAGGATCTCGCCGCGGATGCGCTCGGCCACCCGGATGGCACTGCCCACACCCTGCTTGTCGCGGGTAACGTCGAGATAGGCCTCATCCAGCGAAAGTGGTTCAATCAGGTCGCTGTAGCGGGCAAAAATATCACGAATCTGCCGAGATACCGCGGAGTACACCTCAAAGCGCGGCTTTACGAACAACAGCTGCGGGCAGCGCCGTTTCGCGGTAACCGAGGGCATCGCCGAACGCACCCCGAAAACCCGCGCTTCATAGCTGGCAGCCGCCACCACCCCGCGCAATGCCGATCCACCCACGGCGACGGGTTTGCCGCGCAGCTCAGGATTGTCCCGTTGCTCAACGCTGGCAAAGAAAGCGTCCATATCGATGTGGATGATCTTGCGCAGCATCCTGCAGGCCCCCCGCCAAGGCTAACTCCCGACAGACTGCCTGGGCACACGCCAGCCTGAGGGGCACAGTGCACAATGTTAGCATCGTGAGCACCGGACATTGCAGCCTCTGCCCAACGCGGTAAACTGGGGGCGTCACGCTCTCGCCAAGTTCAGCAAGGAGCCCGCCATAGCGCTCAAGCCCCGCACTGCACACGCCCTGATCTGGTGCCTGGCTCTGGTGCCGGTGGCCTTCTTTGCAGCTGGCCTGGGAACGACGGACTTCGACTCGGCGAGTGCCATCCTCAATATGCTGGGCCGGCTGGCCGGGGTCGTCGGCCTGGCGCTGCTGCTGCTGGCGGCAGCACTGAGCGCCCGGGTGCCGGGGGTCGACCTGCCCTTTGGCGGCCTCACCAAGCTCTGGCGCACGCACCACCTGCTGGGCGCAGGTTCTCTGCTGCTACTGCTGGCACACCCTCTGCTGCTCGCCTTCGCCGCCTCGGCCTGGGGCCAGGGGCTGGCCTTCAGCACACTGTTCCCGCCCCTGGCGGACCGCGCTACCTGGGCTGGCTGGATGGCGCTGCTGTTGATGATGGTTTTTCTGGCACCCAGTTTCGCGTTCTTCGGTACACCCAATTATGAGCGCTGGAAGCGTGTGCATGCGCTGGCCGGGCCCGCGGTTATCCTGGCGCTTATCCATACCTTTCTGTTCAGCCGCACCATGCCGGGAGCAACAGACGCCGTCATCTGGACCCTGTTTGCCTTGCTCGGCGTTGGCGCCGTGGGCTGGCGCCTGGTCTTCTCGCGCCGCATCGGCCGCCTACCCTACAGGGTCACCCAGGTCAACCCAGTGGCCGACGGTGTGACCGAGATAAGCCTGCAGCCGGAGCAGAACCATCTGACCTACGCCGCCGGCAATTTCGTCTACCTGACCCCCTTCGACCCCAGTCTTGCAGCGGGCCACCGGGAAGAGCATCCCTACACCCTGTCCTCCTCACCGCTGGAGCCGGAGCTGCGCATCGCCATCAAAGCGCTGGGTGATGCCAGCCGCGCCATTCAGACTATCCCAGTAGGCACCCGGGTCACCGTGGAGGGGCCTTACGGCCGTTTTTTCCCGCCGGACGCCCTGGTCAGCAGCCCAGAACTCTGGGTTGCTGGTGGCGTCGGCATTACCCCTTTCCTGGCCCGGATGCGCCATCTGCGGGCACTGGATGAGCGCGGGGACGTTCACCTGATCTATGCAGTGCAGGACGAGAGCCGCGCCGTCTATGCCGAGGAGCTGAGGACGCTGGCGGCGTCAATCCCGGGTTTCGCCTTGACCTTCCATTACTTTTTTCAGGAGGGTCCGGTAAGCGCCGCATTCCTCCAGGCCGCCTGCCCCGACTTCGCCCGCCGCGATGTCTACATTTGCGGTCCACTGGCGCTGAACAGGCTGATGAGGGATCATGCCTACAATGCCGGCGTCAGCGCCAATCGCATTCACTCCGAGGAGTTTGAGCTACTATGAAAAAAGCCGTGTTTGCAG
>JBLRXF010000022.1:0-16494 GCA_047920875.1 Haliea sp.
CTGCCGGGGGAACGGCAGCAGCAGCGCTTCGAGTTCCTCAGCGACCCACTGCCCGTGCCCGACTGCCGCGGTCCGCGCAGGCTGCTGTTGAGTGCGCCGGGCGAACCCGGTTTGATGCCGGGCGAGCGCTGGCAGTTCGAGGTGCTGCTGCGCCGGACCTGGGGTCTGGCCAATCCCGGCTCCTTCAACATGCAGGCCTGGTATGCGCAAACCGGGATTGATGCGGTGGGGAGCGTGCGCAGTGGTTCCCCGGCCCTGCATCTGGGTGCGCCGGCAGCCGCCGGCGTCCACCACCGCTATCGGCAGTGGTTGAGCGGTCAGATCCTGATGGCGCTGGGAGAGGGCCCTGCCAGCGCTATCCTGCGCGCCCTGATAGTGGCCGATCGCAGCGGCCTGGATACTGCCCTGTGGACCCTGTTTCGCCAGTACGGGATCAGCCATCTGCTGGTCATCTCGGGCTTGCATGTGGGTATGGTAGCCGCCTGTGGCTATCTGCTGGGCGGTCTGCTGGCCCGGGGCCTGGCCCTGCTGGGCAGCCATCGCGCCGGCGGCCTGGCCGGCCCTCTCTGCGCCCTGTTGCTGGCGACACTCTACACTGCCCTGGCGGGCTTCAGCCTGGCCACGACCCGGGCCTGGCTGATGCTGCTCTGCTTTCTGCTCGCGGTGCTGTGCGGGCGGCCGGGACTGTCCTGGAACAACTTGCTGCTGGCCGCCGCGGTGCTGCTGGCGCTAAACCCGCTGGCGGCCCTGGGCGCCGGCTTCTGGCTGTCCTTTGGCTCGGTGGCCTGCCTGCTTTGGCTGGCGCTGTGGCGACCCCGGGCCGGCCTGGGCGAACGCTGGCTGGGCACCCACGTCTACATGTGTCTGGCCATGCTGCCCCTGTCCGGCTGGTGGTTTGGGGGTGCCAGCCAGGTGGCAGCCCTGGCCAACGCACTGCTGGTGCCTCTGATGGGGCTGGTCATCGTGCCGCTGGCGCTGCTCGGCGTGGTTTTTGCACTCATCGGCCATGGCCTTGCAGGCAGCGTCTGGACAGCGGCCGCCTGGCCTGTGCAGCAATTGCTGCCGCTGGGCCAGGCCTGGGCAGCCACGCACCCGGACTGGCTTTATGGCGCGCTCACCCCGACATTGCCGGCGGTAGCGCTGGCCCTCTGCGCGCTGGTGCTGGTGGTGATGCCGCTGCACCCAGCGCTGAAAGGATTGCTGTTGCCGCCGCTGCTGCTGCCATTGCTGCTGCCGCTGCAGGGGCAGCGCACCGAGCACGAGGATGCACTGCACATCATCGCGCTGGACGTGGGGCAGGGCACCGCGGTGCTGGTATACGACCGCAGCCACGCGCTGCTCTACGACACCGGCGGCGGCATGCCCGGCGGCCCCGACCTGGCGGAATCGGTGATCCTGCCGCTGCTGCGCAGCCGCGGTATCCGCCGCCTGGAGACGCTGGTTATCAGCCACGGCGATCATGATCACAGTGGCGGACTGAGTACCCTGCGCACGCGGCTGCCTCTGGACCGGCTGCTGGTGGGCGCGGACATGGGCGCAGAACCCGGGGCGACCGTATGCCGCGCGGGCATGGCCTGGCGCTGGCCCGGCGGTGCCCGCTTTCAGCTGCTGGCACCTGCGGCCGGCGAGTTCGCAAGCCGCAATGACGGTTCCTGTGTCCTGCGGCTGCAGGCCCACGGACGCAGCCTGCTGCTGCCCGGTGATATCGGTGCCGCGCGCGAGCGGGAACTGGTGGCCTACTGGCGGGAAAGCCTGGCCAGCGACTGGGCGCTGGCGCCGCACCACGGCAGCAATACGTCCTCGTCCAATGCCTGGCTGAAGCAGGTCAATCCGGCGCTGGTGGTCTACACCCACGGCCGCGCCAACCGCTACGGGCATCCGGCGGCGGCGGTCAGGGAGCGCCATGCGCAGCTGGACATTGCCACCTACAGTACCGCGCTGGAGGGGGCGCTGGAGTGGACCCTGCGCCCAGGCCGCGAACCGCAGCTCACAGCCCACCGCAGTCGTTCCCGCCGCTACTGGGAACAATAGAGACCCTGTGCGTATAATGCCCGCTGACTATGGCTGGGGACTCTGACTGTGCTGGAACTGGTAACCGCGGGCGGCTGGCTGATGGTGCTGATCCTGCTGTGCTCGGTCGTCGCCCTGGCGATCTGCATCGAGCGGCTGTATACCCTCAACCCGAAGAAAATTTCTCCGCCGCACCTGCTCGCCACCGTCTGGAAGCAGCTCAAGGCGGGTGAGCTCGACAGTAGCCGTCTGCGCAATCTCCGGCAGTCCTCACCGCTGGGGAGAATCCTGGCCGCCGGGCTCGCCAATGCCAGCCACGGCCGCGATGTCATGAAGGAGAGTATCCAGGACGCGGCCAGTCATGTCGTGCACGAGCTGGAGCGCTATCTCAATACCCTGGGCACCATTGCCGCTATCGCGCCCTTGCTGGGCCTGCTGGGCACCGTGGTCGGCATGATCAAGGTCTTTGCCCAGATCATGGCCCAGGGCACCGGCAACGCCAGTGCCCTGGCCGGGGGCATTTCCGAGGCCCTGATCACCACCGCCGCGGGGCTGGTGGTGGCGATTCCCGCGCTGACCATGCACCGCTACTTTACCGGCCGCATCGACGCCATCGTGGTCGGGCTGGAGCAGGAGACCATCAAGCTCATGGATGCCCTGCACAACGAAGAACGCCGGGACGACCGGACTTGAAGTTCCGCCGCCAGCGCACTGGCGAGGTCGGCGTCAATCTGACCCCGCTGATTGATGTGGTGTTCCTGCTGTTGATTTTCTTTATGGTATCGACCACCTTCACCCGCGAAACCCAGCTGACGCTGGATCTGCCTGAGGCCAGCGGTAGCCCGCGGGAGGCGCCGGAGCAGCAGGTGGAGATTCTGGTGGACGAGCAGGGCCGCTACCGGGTCAACGGCCAGCCTCTGATCGACAACCGCCTGCGCACACTGCAGTCGGCTATCTACAAGATCTCCGCCGGTGACACCACGCTGCCGCTGGTAATCGCCGCCGACGCCCAGGCCAGCCATCAGGATGTCGTGCGGGCCATGGATGCGGCAGGACAGATGGGCTTCGTCCATCTGAGCATCAGCACCCGGCAGCCGGCGGAGGTCGCTCCCCATGACTGAGGCCGCTACCCGGAGCAGTGACTGGCACCTGTACCGGCGCCTGCTGCGTTACGTCATCCCCTACTGGTATCTGTTTGCCCTGAGTATCGGGGGCTATGTGCTGTACTCATTGGGCAACGTGCTGCTGGCAGACCTGATGCAGTTCCTGCTGGACTCGCTCAATGGCTCCGATCAGGCCGACAAGGGACTGGTGGCGGGCGCCGCCTATTCCCTGCTGGATGTGGGTGACAAGACGCCGCTGGAGTTTGCCCGGATTGGTGTCCCGGTGGCCATGGTGATACTCGCTTTCACCCGCGCCATGGGCTATTTTGCCGGCAGCTATTTCATGAACCACGTGGCCCGCAACCTGGTGCACGAGCTGCGGCGGGAGCTGTTCAACAAAATGTTGCTGGCCCCCAGCAGCTACTACGACCACCACAGCCAGGGCGTGCTGATCTCCAAGATCACCTTCAACGTGGAACAGGTGACCGGCGCCGCCACCAAGGCGTTGAAGGTGGTGGTGGGGGAGGGCCTGACCGTTATCGGCCTGCTCGGCTACCTCTTCTACCTGAACTGGCGGCTGAGCCTGATCTTCATGCTGGTGGCGCCCTGTATTGCCCTGGTGGTGTCAGTGGTCGGCAAGCACTTCCGCCGCTACAGCCGCCGTATCCAGGATTCCATGGGCAGCGTCACCCAGGTGTCCAACGAGAGCATCGGCGGCTACAAGGAAGTGCGCTTGTTCGGCGGCCAGCGGCAGCAGGGAGACCGCTTTGAAGTCGCCAGCGCCTATAACCGCAACCAGAGCCTGAAACTGGCCCTGGTGGATGCCCTCAGCACCCCGGTGATCCAGACCATGCTGGCGGTGGCTCTGGGCGCCCTGGTGTGGTTTGCCCTGAGCCCCGATATTCTGAGCGGCTTCAGCGCCGGCTCCCTGGTCGCCTTCCTGACCGCGGCGGGGCTGCTGGGCAAGCCGATTCGCCAGGTCAGCAGCGTGCAGAGCGTGATCCAGCGGGGCCTGGCCGCGGCGGAGGATATCTTCGCCCAGCTGGACCTGGAGGATGAACCGGACAGCGGTACCCACACCGTGGTGCGGGCGCGGGGCGACATCGCCTTCGAACAGCTCAGCTTTGCCTATCCGGGTGCCGACCAGGCAGTGCTGCAGAACATCAACCTCAGCATCAGGGCCGGCGAGGCCGTGGCCCTGGTGGGGCGCTCGGGCAGCGGCAAAAGCACTCTGATCCAGTTGCTCGCACGGTTCTATCCCGTGCAACAGGGCCAGATCACGCTGGACGGGGTGCCAATAGGCGACTATCGCCTGGGCAACCTGCGGCGCCAGCTGGCGATGGTGTCCCAGCATGTGACCCTGTTCAACGACACCGTGCTCAACAATATCGCCTATGGCGACCTCGCCGGTGCCAGCCGCGAGGCGGTGATCGCTGCCTGTGAATCCGCCCATGCCATGGAGTTCATCGACAAGCTGCCAGCAGGGCTGGATACCGTGCTCGGCGATGACGGCTCGGGCTTGAGCGGCGGCCAACGCCAGCGCCTGGCCATTGCCCGGGCCATCCTCAAGGACGCGCCGGTGCTGATTCTCGACGAAGCCACCTCGGCGCTGGACAACGAGTCCGAGCACCGTATCCAGCGGGCGCTGGAAACCATCATGCAGAACCGTACCTCCATCGTGATTGCCCACCGGCTCTCCACCGTCGAGCGCGCTGACCGCATTGTGGTCATGGATGCAGGAAGCATCATCGCCAGCGGCAGCCACGCCGAGCTGCTGGCCCAGGGCGGGCTCTACGCCCAGCTGTACCACCAGGAATTCAGTGACTGACCGAGCCCGCGAACCGGCACTGCTCCGGGCCTGGTATGGGCGGGCCGCCTGGCTGTGGCTGCTGCGGCCGCTGGAGCTGCTCTACCGGCTGCTGATTCTGGTCCGCCGCTGGAGCTTCCGTGTCGGCATCCGCGCCGTGTATCGGGCGCCGGTCCCCGTGGTAGTGGTGGGTAACATCACCGTGGGCGGCACCGGCAAGACCCCGGTGGTGATTGCCCTGGTGGAGGCCCTGCAGGCTCGCGGCCTGCGGCCCGGGGTGGTCAGCCGCGGCTATGGTGCCGCGGCCGGGGCGGTCTATCCACACCGGGTGGGGGCAGCGAGCAGCGCGGCCGACTGCGGCGACGAGCCCCTGCTGATCTACCAGCGCACCGGCGCGCCCTGCGTGGTCGCCCCCGACCGGCCCGCCGCAGTGCGGGCCCTGCTGGCGGCGGCGCCCGTTGATCTGGTGCTGTGCGACGACGGGCTGCAGCACTATGCCCTGGCCCGAGATGTCGAGATCGCACTGCTGGACGCCGAGCGCGGCCTGGGGAACGGATTCTGCCTGCCCGCCGGGCCCCTGCGCGAGCCGCCAGCGCGGCTCCGTGAGGTGGACTGGTTGCTCTATCGCGGCGGCAGCGACCCGGACACAGGTATCCGCTACGCGATTGACGGCCTGCAAGCGCTGCGGGCAGACACCGTGGGGCAGCCGCCGGCACCCGGTGACGCGGTGCACGCGGTGGCGGGGATCGGCCAGCCGGCACAGTTCTTCGCCAGCCTCCGGACCCTGGGCTACCGGCTGGCTGAGCACCGCTTTCCCGACCACCACGCCTTCGTTGCCGACGACTTCGCCGGGCTCGGTGAGCAGGCGGTTATCATGACCGAGAAAGACGCGGTAAAATGCCGCGCACTGGCCGATGGCGTCCCCAGGATGAACCTGTGGTACCTGAAGATCAGCGCCCAGCTGCCCCCGGCCCTGGTGGACCGCGTGGTGGCCCTGGCCCGGCCCCGCCCCTGACCCCGGAACCCCTATGTCGTTTACTGTCGTCATTCCTGCCCGCTACGCCTCGACGCGCCTGCCGGGCAAACCCCTGCTGGAGCTCGGCGGCAAGCCCATGATCCAGCGGGTATGGGAGCGCGCCCGGCAGAGCAGCGCCGAACGGGTACTCATCGCCACCGACGATGCCCGCATTCGCGCGGTAGCGGCAGGCTTCGGCGCCGAGGTCTGCATGACCGATCCCGGACACCCATCCGGCACCGACCGGCTGGAGGAAGTCGCGCGACAACTGGCACTCGGCGCTGAGGCGATCCTCGTGAACGTGCAGGGGGATGAGCCGCTGATTCCCCCGGCGGTGATCAACCAGGTGGCGGCCAATCTCGCGGCCAATCCGGACTGCGCTGTGGCAACCCTGTGCGTGCCCATCCACGACAACGCTGAGCTGCACAATCCCAACGCGGTCAAGGTGGTTTTTGACGCCCGGGGCAGGGCGCTGTACTTCAGCCGCGCCGCCATTCCCTGGCCACGGGACAGCTTCGCCGCTGACCCGCAGGCCATGCCTGCAGGCGGGCACTGGTTTCGCCACGTGGGCATCTACGCCTACCGGGCCGGGTTTCTGCATCGCCATGTCAGCTGGCCGCCGGCGCCGCTGGAGCAGCTGGAGCAGCTGGAGCAGCTGCGGGCCCTGTACCACAACGTCGCCATCCATGTGGCGCCCGCCGCCGCACCGGTACCCGCGGGGGTGGATACCGCTGCAGATCTCGCAGCAGTCAATGCCCTGCTGGCGGAGAGTACACCCCGTGGTCAGCGCTAACGCTGCGCCTCAGCCGCGCAATACCCTGGGCCTGAAGTCCGCGCCCAGCGCCCTGCGCAGCGTCACCAGCCTGGCGGAACTGGAGCAGGCTCTGCACTGGGCCCGCGCGCGCCAGCTGTCGGTACTGCCGCTGGGGGAGGGCAGCAATGTGGTGCTGTTGCCACGGATCAATGCTCTGGTGCTGGAACTCAGGCTCAAGGGCCGCGAGCTGCTGCAGCGAGATGCCAACGCCGTCCTGCTGCGGGTGGCGGCGGGGGAGAACTGGCACGCGCTGGTGGCCTGGACCCTGAGTCAGGGCTACTGCGGACTGGAGAACCTCGCACTGATCCCCGGCACCGTGGGTGCAGCGCCGGTGCAGAACATCGGCGCCTATGGGCGCGAGCTGGCGCCCTTCGTCGAGGCTGTCCATGCCCTGCACTGCGCGGATGCCAGCCCGCTGCGCCTGAGCCCGGCCGACTGCCACTTTGGCTACCGTGACAGCGTGTTCAAGCAGGCGCTGCGCGACCAGCTGGTGATCACCCACGTGGACCTGCGCCTGCCGCTGCGGGCAAGCACGGAATTCCACTACCCCGGCCTGAGTGAAGCCCTTGCACAGCAGGGCGCGGCAGACTCGCCTACACCGCAGGCTGTGTTCGATGCCGTCGTGACCCTGCGCCAGGCGAAGCTGCCAGATCCAGCGCAGGAGCCCAACGTCGGCAGTTTTTTCAAGAATCCGCTACTGCCGCAACCACAGGCCGAGGCGCTGCAGCGTGCCTATCCCGAGTTGCCGGTGTATCCCGCAGGCGCCGGCCAGTGCAAGCTTGCGGCGGCCTGGCTGATCGAACGCGCTGGCTGGAAGGGCGTTCGCCGCGGCGCTGTCGGCGTGCACCCGGGCCATGCCCTGGTGCTGGTGAACTACGGCGCCGATGATGGCAGCGAAGTCCTGGGGCTGGCCGCCGAGATCCAGGCCTCCGTGCAGACACTGTTCGGCGTCGACCTGGAGCTGGAACCGCGGGTTTACGGAGCGCCGGCGTGACCGGCTTCGATGCGGAGAGTTTTCTCAAGCAGCTGACCACGCGGCCGGGCGTGTACCAGATGTATGATGCCGAGGGCAAACTGCTTTACGTTGGCAAGGCCCGCAACCTGCGCGCCCGCGTCAGCAGCTACTTTCGGGCCAGCGGCCTGACCACCAAGACCATGGCCCTGGTAGCCAAGATCGCCGACATCCAGGTGACGGTCACCTCCACCGAGGTGGACGCGCTGCTGCTGGAACACAACCTGATCAAGAGCCACCGGCCGCCCTACAACATCCTGCTGCGGGACGATAAATCCTACCCCTATATCTTTCTCTCCACCGAGGACGAGTTCCCGCGCCTCAGCCTGCACCGGGGCGTCAAACGGCGCAAGGGCACCTACTTCGGGCCCTATCCCAGCGCCTCCTCTGTGCGCGAATCCCTGCATTTTCTGCAGAAGGTGTTTCGCGTGCGCCAGTGCGAAGACAGCTTCTTCCGCAACCGCTCCCGGCCCTGCCTGCAGCACCAGATTGACCGCTGCACAGCACCCTGCGTGGGCCTGGTGACGCCTGAGGACTACGCGGAGCAGGTACAGCATACGGCCCTGTTCCTGGGCGGCAAGTCCCAGGAACTGATGGTGCGGCTGGCGGACGACATGGAACAGGCCGCGGCAGCCCTGGAATTTGAGCGGGCCGCGGTCTACCGGGACCAGCTGAGTCAGCTGCAGCACGTCCAGGCCAGCCAAGGCATCGAGGGTGCGAGCGGCGAGCTGGACATCCTCGCGGCCGCGGTGGAGGGCGGCCGCGCCTGCGTGCAGGTGCTGTTTGTGCGCAACGCCCAGGTGCTGGGCAGCAAGACCTATTACCCGCCCCTGCAGCTGGATGAAGACGCAGCGGAAGTGCTGGCGGCCTTTATGCCCCAGTTCTACCTGGCGGCGGCGCGCCCCATTCCCGGGGAGATCATTGTCAACGCAGTGCCCGAGAGCAGCGACAGCCTGGCTCTGGCCCTCACGGCCCAGGCCGGGCGCAAAGTTGCCATTCGTGCCCGGGTGCGCGACGCCCGCGCGCGCTGGCTGCAGCTGGCGCAGCAAACTGCCCAGACCAACTTGAGTTCCCATCTGGCGGGGCGCCAATCCAGCCTCGAGCGTCTGCGGGCACTGCAGGCGCTGCTGGGTTTGGCCGAACTGCCCCAGCGCATGGAATGTTTCGACATCAGCCACAGCTCTGGCGAGGCGACCGTCGCGTCCTGCGTGGTCTTCGACCAGAACGGCCCGCGCAAATCCGACTACCGCCGCTTCAACATTGACGGCATCACCGGCGGCGATGACTACGCGGCCATGCAGCAGGCCCTGGAGCGGCGCTACAAGCGTCTGCAGGCCGGGGAGGGCAGTCTCCCGGACATTCTCTTTATCGACGGCGGCAAGGGCCAGGTAAGCCAGGCCATGGGCGTGCTGGCGGATCTGCAGCTGCAGGGCATCGAGGTGGTCGGGGTTGCCAAGGGCGTCACCCGCAAGGCCGGCTTTGAAACCCTGGTGCGCGGGCACAGCGGTGCCGAACAGCAGTTGCGCGGCGACAACCCGGCCCTGCACCTGATCCAGACCATTCGCGACGAAGCCCACCGCTTCGCGATCACTGGCCACCGCGCCCGCCGGGACAAGGCCCGCACCCAATCCAGCCTGGAGGGCATTCCCGGCGTGGGCGCGAAACGGCGGCGGGAGCTGCTGCGCCACTTTGGCAGCGCCGCGGGCGTCAGCAACGCCAACGTCGCCGAGCTGAAAAAAATCAGCGGGATCAGTGCAACCCTGGCGCAACAGATATACGATCACCTGCATGGCAGTGGCCCCCAGGACGAGTAGCCCCGAACGTGAGCATTAACATCCCCAACGCGCTGACCATCATGCGCATTCTGCTGATTCCGGTGATGGTGGTCGTGTTCTACCTCCCGTTCCAGCATCATCTGCTCGTGGCTGCGGCTATTTTCACCGTGGCCGCCGTGACCGACTGGCTGGACGGCTATCTGGCTCGGCGCCTGGGGCAAATGACCAAGTTTGGCGCCTTCCTGGACCCGGTGGCGGACAAGCTGATGGTTGCGGTGGCCCTCGTACTGCTGGTGGAACGCCACGACAGCATGCTGCTGACCCTGGCCGCCTGCGTGATCATCGGCCGCGAGATCGTGGTCTCGGCCCTGCGCGAATGGATGGCGGAACTGGGCCAGCGCACCTCCGTGGCCGTGTCCTACATCGGCAAGGTGAAGACCGCGTTCCAGATGATCGCCATCATCGGTCTGCTGGCCATCGACCCGGTGCGCGATGAAAGCTGGCTGCTGGCACTGTGTTACCTGATGCTCTACGCCGCCGCCGTGCTGACTCTGTGGTCCATGATTATCTACCTGCGCGCCGCTGCAGAGGTGATGAAAGCGCAGGAGCACACCCGTTCTTCTTGACAGCGGCCGCACAACTCATAGAATAGGCGCCCTCACGCAGCCAGCAGGCCCAGGCTGCGCGATGTGCGGGAATAGCTCAGTTGGTAGAGCGCAACCTTGCCAAGGTTGAGGTCGCCGGTTCGAACCCGGTTTCCCGCTCCATCCAAAGTTCGGCCCCCACACCGTAGGAGCGCGGTCCCCGCGCGATCGCCCGCAGACAAGGTGAATGGTCGCGCAGCGGCCAGAGAAAGTGGCCTGGGCCAGCGGGCTCTCACGCCACACCGCCGTTTCCCGCTCCATCTAGTCCACCACCACAGCCCCCATCGCCTCCACCAGCGGTACTTGCCTTTCATTAACAACCCGAACCGGGCTTCCTGCCAGCTCTCGCCGCAGCGGGTAATCCTTGCGCAACTGGTCGAAGGCAGCTCGGGCCTCTGCCTCAGCCACTCCCAGCACCGCGGCTCGCAAGCGCCGGTCATCGGCCGCCAGGTCGTAGCGCAGCTGGCACAGATGACGCAACAAGTCTGACCCCAGCAGCTCCGAAGGCAGCTCCAGCAAAGGCGCCCTCCCGCCGGAAGCAAGGTCAACAGAGCCCAGCTGCAGCTGCTGCCGCAGCGCCTTTGCCAGCATTGCGGTTGCGGCCAGTTTGGCGTCGTGGCTGTACCCGGCAATGTGCGGGGTACCCAACTGGACGGACTCCAGCAGCGCCGGCGGCACCGCTGGCTCAAACTCCCAGACATCCAGCACGCAGCGCGGCGCATCCGGCTGTCGCAACCGTGCCAGAAGCGCGTCATTGGCCAGTACCGGGCCACGGCTGGCGTTGATCAGCAGCTGGTCCGCCCCCAAGCTGTCAAGCGCCTCCGGCCCCAGCAGATGACGACTGGGCCACGGATCGGCGGTCGTCAGCGAAGGGTGCAGGGAAACCACGTCACAGGCCAGCACCTGAGCCAGACTCACAGGCGACTCCAGCGCGCTCTGATCCAGCCAGGGATCATAGTGGAGGCTGCCAACTCCCAGCGCCCGCAAACGCCGCGCCAGCAACCTGCCGATATGGCCGTAACCGACAATGCCCACCCTGCCCCCTGCCAGCAAACGCTCCAGGTAATCGTCCACCGCAGCAATAGCGGCAAGCACATACTCCACGACCGAGTTGGCGTTGGCACCGGGGGCAGCGGCAAAGCCAATACCGCTGTGCTGTAGCCAGGGAATATCAATGTGGTCCACCCCTGCTGTGGCCGTGCCTACAAAGCGCACCGGAGAACCCGCGAGGAGTTGCTCGTCAACCCGGGTCACCGAGCGCACCAGCAACACATCGACTGCCCTCAGATCTGCTGCTTGCAGACCGCGCCCCTCGACGGTACGAACATCGCCAAGATGACCAAAACAGTCGTCCAGACCAGGGATGTTGCGATCGGCGAGGATACGCAGGGCGCTCACAGCAGTGCTTCCAGGGTAAACAGATCCGGGCTCAGCGGGGTACTCAGCCCGAATTCGGCCTGCAATGCCCCATAAAACCGGGCAGCACGGCTCGGCAGGCCCGCACTGGCGCGGCGCCTGGCTTCACTGCAAACCGCCCGTTTGAAGGCGCTGTCGTTGGCACGCTGGTCCTGCTCCGCCGCCAGATTGTCAGTGCTGACCTGAAAGCGGTAGCCGCAGGCAATCGCGAAACACCACTCCAATGCCTGGGGACCCACCTCCACTGCTTCGAAGGCGGCCTGCTGATCCGGGTTGCGCCCCTCCGGCGCGTACCAGTAGCCAAAGTCCGGCAGCCGGCGTCGCGCGGGACCGGCGATGCACCAGTGCGCGGCCTCGTGCAGGGCGCTGGCAAAGAAATCCTCGCGGTACCAGAGTCGGTGAGGATCACCGGGGGTCACCGCAGGCGCATAGAAAGGCTCCTCGGCACCGCCGCAGAGCACCGTGTTCTCCGGGCCTAGAAAGCAGGCATTGAACACGCGCTGCAGACGCTCCGGGCAGAACAGATCAGGTGGGGCAACGCTGGCCGACAGGAACACCGGGGTCTAGGCGCCCTTGCGCAGCAAAAACAGGATCTCCCCGCCCTCTTCCACCTGCTGCAGCAGATCGTGGCCGAGGAAGCTGCAGAACCGGGGAATATCCCGCAGCGTGGTGGGGTCGGTAGCAATCACACAGAGGGTTTCACCTGCGGCCAGATCGCGAACCCGACCGTGCAGCAGCATGACTGGTTCAGGACAATAGAGACCGGTAACGTCCAGTTCATGGTTCGCGTCGAGGCGCATCAGCCAATCGTCTCGCCCGCCAGCAGGGCCCGGGCCAGTTCCCGGGACACCAGATCCCAGCTCTCGGTGTCGCTGTCGTAGAGCAGGCGCATATCGCCACTGTCCAATTGCCGCCGCAGATTGGCCACCTTCTCCGCCAGACTCAATTCGCGATCACCGTAGTCAGTGCCGTCCCTGCTGGCAAACTCCTCCAGCAGGCCGGCCAGCGCGTCAGGCGCCAGCCGCGCCAGCGGAATCTCCAGCAGATTCGCCAAGGCTTACTCCGGCTTGACGAACCGCAGGGTCATGCGGTCGCTTTCGCCCATAGCCTCGAACTTGGCACGGTCCTCATCACCACCGCGCAGTGCCGGTGGCAAGGACCAGACGCCGTAGGGGTGGTCAGCGGTGTCTTTCGGGTTGGCGTTGATATCACTCGAAGCCGCCAGAGTGAAGCCCGCTTTTTCCGCGGCCGCAATCACGTAGGCCTCGGTGACATAGCCGCTCTTCGCCATGGCCTCAAGATCATCGCCAGCCTTGGCACGGTGCTGCACCACCCCGAACACACCGCCAGGCTTGAGAGCGGTAAAGGCCGCCGCCAGCGCGCCATCCAGAGTACCCATCCCCATCCAGCTGTGAATGTTGCGGAAAGCCACAACCAGGTCGGCAGAACCCGCCGGGGCAATCGCAGTCTCAAGCGGAGGCGCCAGTGCAGTCACCACGACCGGGCCATAGAGCTCATGGTTGCCCGCGAGCTTCTGCAAAAACCCCCCCAGGGCATTGCGGAAGTAGGCGTTGCTCACCGCGTTGGGGCTGAAGTGGGCGGCATAGAGCGTGCCTTCGGCCGCGACCAGCGGTGCCAGTATTTCAGTGTACCAGCCGCCGCCCGGGGACAGCTCAACCACGGTCATCCCTTCCTGAATACCAAAAAACTCGAGAGTTTCGCGGGGATGGCGCGAGGCGTCGCGCGCTTTGTTGGTGTCGGCACGCTGGGGGCCATTGAGTGCGGTATCCCAGTCAAGTTCCGCATGTGCGGGCGCGATTGCCAGCGCCAGTAACAGTGCAACAGCATATTTCATGGTGGATTCCTTCTGCCTCATGGGGTTGCGGGTTAATATACGGGCTGTGGCAGTGAATGTGGAGTGCGATCGTGCAAACTTCTTTTATCGTGACCTTTATTGGGGACGACCGACCTGGCCTTGTCGAGCAGTTGTCCAGCGCTATCGAGCGCTGCGGCGGCAACTGGCACGAGAGTCGCCTGTCCCAGCTTGGCGGCAAATTTGCTGGCCTGGTACTGGTATCGCTGCCAGAGGATGCAGCCGAATCACTGCAGCAAGCCCTCAAGGGCCTGGCCAGCAGCGGCATCAGCGTCCGCGTCACCCCGGCCTCTGCCGCTGCCAGCAGTAAAGAAGGCCGCAGGGTAACCCTGGCGGTGCTGGGCCCGGACCGTCCGGGTATCGTCCGCGAGATCTCCCGGGCGCTGGCGGCGGAGCAGGTCAACGTCATTGAGATGGAGAGCGAGGTCAGCAGCGCACCGATGAGCGGCGAGCCCATGTTCCGGGCAGATATCCTGGCAGAAATTCCCCAGGCGGCGTCCATGGATGCGCTCGCGGATGCCCTGGACGTGATTGCCGAAAACATGACCCTGGAAATTGACCTGAGCGGCGCTCAGGTGAGCCCACAGGCGGGTTCAGTCGCGCTTTAACAGCTGCCGCAGCAGGGACCACAGGGCAGCAACAGCGGCCGCGGCCAGCATCAGCACAGCGAGCACCGCGAGAGTCTGCAGAAACAGCGCCCACAGCTGTTCCAGCGGCACCCCGAAGGTATCCACCGCCCCCCACACCAGCGCGCCCATGGCAAGCACGCCAAGAATAATGGTGCGGACATAGCGACGCTTGCGTTTGCTCACCGGCGGTCTCAGTGCCCGGGCGCGGAGGCTGGAATGACCGGCGTCTCGCACACCACGTCCATGTTCTGCCCGCGATGACGCAGCACATGGTCCAGCAGCACGATGGCCAGCATGGCCTCGGCGATGGGTGTAGCGCGAATACCGACACAGGGGTCGTGACGGCCATGGGTGGCCATCTCCATGGCCGCACCTGCGGTATCGATGGTGGCGCCGGGCTGGCGGATGCTGGAGGTGGGCTTCAGCGCCAGGCTGACGGTGATGTCCTGGCCGCTGGAGATGCCGCCCAGCACACCACCCGCGTTGTTGCCGATAAAACCCGCTGGCGTCAAAAGGTCGCGATGTTCGCTACCCTGCTGCTCAACCACCGCAAAACCAGCGCCAACCTCGACCCCCTTGACCGCATTGATGCCCATCATGGCGTGGGCTATGTCCGCATCGAGACGGTCAAACACCGGCTCGCCCAGGCCCGGCATGACACCGCTGGCGACCACGTTGATCCGCGCGCCAATGGAATCACCACGCTTGTTGAGGGCGGCCATGTACTGCTCCATCTCTGGCACCTTGGCCGGGTCCGGGCAGAAAAAGGGGTTCTGTTCCACCGTATCCCAGTCCAGGGCCTCGGCCCGGATCGGTCCCAGCTGTGCCAGATAGCCGCGCACCAGGATGCCGTAGCGCTGCAGCAGGAATTTCTTGGCAATGGCACCGGCGGCCACCCGCATGGCGGTTTCGCGGGCCGAGGAGCGGCCGCCACCGCGATAGTCGCGAAAGCCATATTTCTGTTGGTAGGTATAGTCCGCGTGGGCCGGGCGGAATGTGTTGGCGATCTCGGAGTAGTCCTTGGAGCGCTGGTCCGTGTTCATGATCAACAGGCCAATGGAGGTGCCCGTAGTCCTGCCCTCGAACACCCCGGAGAGGATCTGCACTTCATCGGCCTCGCGGCGCTGGGTGGTGTAGCGTGAGGTCCCGGGCTTGCGCCGATCCAGATCGCGCTGCAGATCCTCGACTGACAGCTCCAGACCGGGCGGGCAGCCGTCAACGATGCAGCCCAGCGCCGGACCGTGACTTTCGCCGAAGCTGGTCACCGTGAACAGCTTGCCGATGGTATTGCCTGACATGGTGCGAGGGCCTCCGCCAAAATCCTGAAGTATACGCTATCCGCGCAGGCTTGAGCGGTTTTCGCGCAGCTCCCGCGCCGTGAGCGCAAACACGCCGTGACCGCCGTGCTCGAATTCCAGCCAGGTAAAGGGTACGCTGGGGAACGCCGCCTCCAGCGCTTCCTGGCTGTTCCCGACTTCCACCACCAACAGTCCCGCAGGCTGCAGATAGTCCTCCGCGGATGCCAGCAGGCGCCGGGTAAGATCCAGCCCGTCGCTGCCGGAACCCAATGCCAGCGAGGGTTCATGGCCATATTCCGCTGGCATGGCCGCAAGGTCCTCGGCGTCAACATAGGGCGGATTGCTGGCAATGATGTCGTAGCGCTCTCCGGCCACCGCCGCAAACAGATCAGACTGCAGCGCCCGCACCCGCGACTCCAGCCCCAGATCGGCGATGTTCTCTACCGCCAGCGCCAGGGCATCCGGGTCCAGATCCAGGAGATCCACCCGCGCCTGCGGCAGGTACCAGGCGCTGGCGAGGCCAATGCAGCCACCGCCGCAGCACAGATCCAGAATCCGCTCTGGAGGCGGGCCCGCATACCAGGGCTGGAAACCTGCCAGTACCAGTTCAGCGATGGGCGAGCGGGGAATGATGGCGCGGGAATCGCAGCGCAGAGGCAGTCCGGCAAAAAACGCCTTGCCGGTGAGGTAAGGCAGAGGCACTCGCTCCTCTATGCGTCTGCGCAACAGGTGCGCTATCTGCGCGGCCTGCTCGCGAGTGACGGGGTGCGGCAGCGCGCTGTTATCGCTATCGGCAGGCAGCCCCACCACCGCGAGCACCAGTTGCACGGCCTCATCCCAGGGGTTGTCGGTGCCGTGGCCATAGCAGAGGTCTGCGGCCTCCAACGCGGCGGCGACCTGTTCCAGGGCCTCACCCACGGTGGTGGCGCAGTGAAGCTGTTCATTTATCGTCGTCATGGCATCTGCTGTTCGCGGTCATCGAGTGTTGGCCGGCGCCTGCCGGCCCGTTGCATTGTAGCATCGGGCTGACCGCGCAGTTTGCCTTGGACAGACGCGATTGCTACTATCCCCCGCCGCCCCGAGCGGCGGCAATTGCAG